>NZ_CP079195.1:1405000-1705000 GCF_019263805.1 Polaribacter sp. NJDZ03 | reverse complement strand
CCTTTTTTTTATTTTTTTAGTGCAAGTAATTTCTGCTCAGACCACTAATTCTGTGCTTTCTACAGGAGATTGGTTTCAGTTTTCTGTGGATACTACCGGTGTTTTTAAAATAGATAGAAGCTTATTACAACAAATAGGAATCTCTACAAACGGTTTAAACCCTAAGAAAATAAGCATTTATGGAAATGGTGGCGCCATGTTACCGGTTTTAAATTCTGATGTTAGATTTACAGATTTACAAGAAAATGCCATATACATAGAAGGGGAAGATGATGGTTCTTTTGATGCGAACGATTTTATCCTTTTTTATGCGCAAGGACCACATGATTGGGATGTAAATGCGGCAAGTAGTTCTGCAACACATAGGCAAAATATTTATTCGGATGTTGCATATTACTTTATTACTGTGTCTAACAATGATGGAAAACGGATTCAAGAAAAGACACCAATAACAACCACTGCTAGCAAACAAATTACCTTTTTTGATGATTATACTTTTTATGAAAAGGAAGAAAGAAACTTAATTGCTGCAGGTACTCAATGGTTTTTTAATACCGATTTTAATATAGAAAATACACAGAATTTTAAAATACCATTTAATAATGCGGTTGCTGGAGCGCCTATTTCTGTTGGGGTTAGAGCTGTTTCTACGTCTATCTCTCCTTCTTCTATGGCAGTGAAAGTGAATGGAGAAGACCTTTATAATCTTAATTTTTCATCTGCAAATACTACAGATAAAGCAAAAACTTCTCAAAGAACAGTGAGTATTGTAAACTCAGCAGATGTTTTAGATGTTTCTATTACTTATAATAATAACGGAAACCCATCTGCTACAGCATTTTTAGATTATATTGAAATTGTAGGTAAAAAAGAATTAATTGCAGCGTCAAATCAATTTTCTTTTAGAAGTTTTGAGCAAGCAAATTCCACAGGTACTGTAGCGTACCGAATTGAGAATAATTCAGCTATTTTTCAAGTTTGGGATGTGTCAGATCATGTGGCGCCTAAAACAGTTCAAAATAATAGTACAGACAATAATTTTACTTTTATTGCTAATGGAGGTACGTTAGAGGAATATATAGTTTTGAATGACAATGATTATTACACGCCAAAAGCACTACAAAACAGACGCGTTGCAAACCAAAATCTACATGCTTTAAAAGACCTTAATTATGTTGTAATTACAAATAAGGCACTTTCTAGTGAAGCCCAAAGATTGGCAGATTACCATCAAGAAAATTCTGGACTCACTACCAAAGTAATTATTTTAGAAGACATCTATAATGAGTTCTCTTCTGGATCAAAAGATATTACCGGAATTAGAGATTTTCTAAGACATCTTTATTTGACAAATTCATCCGAAGAAACTAAACTAAAGTATGTGTGCTTTTTTGGAGATGCTTCTTATGATTATAAAGATAGAATTACAGGAAATAATAATATTGTACCTGTAAAATTGTCTTTCGACAGTTTTAATTTAGCGACTTCTTGGGTTACAGATGACTTTTATGTAATGTTAGGTAATTCTGATGGAGGCATGAATACTAGTGATCAAATAGATGTTGCTTCTAGTAGAATCCCGGTCTCTAGTTTAACGCAAGCCAAAGATGTGGTAAATAAAATTTTGTCATATTATGATAAAAGCTCTTTAGGAGACTGGCGAAATACAATAACCATGTTGGCAGACGATATAGATGAAAGTGGAGAGGAAGTTTTACAACAAGGAGTAGAGTCTATTGCTGATGAAATTAAAGTTAATAAACCAATTTTTAATATTAGTAAAATCTATTTAAATAACTATGTACAAGAAAATTCTTCTGGAGGTGAACGTTATCCAGAAGTTAATGGAGCTATAATCAATGCTATAGAAAAAGGAACCTTAATATTTGATTATTTTGGGCATGGAGGTGAAGATGGGTTTGCGTCAGAAAAAATATTGACAAAAGCTGAAGTTCAGGATTTTAATAATCCCAATACTTTGCCACTTTTGATAACGGTTACTTGCGATTTTTCTAGATTTGATAATCCAAATAGAATTACCGCAGGAGAACTTACTTTATTAAATACAAATGGAGGAGCTGCAAGTATGATTACCACTACAAGAGAGGTTTATATATCAACAGGGCAAAAGTTTAATGAAGAATTAATTCGGGTTTTACTTGAGTTTAAGGATGAAGACTTATCAATTTCACAATCTTTAATGGAAACAAAGAATAGTTTTTCTAGCTCTAGCGCTCAAAAATTCTTTATTTTCCATTTTGGAGATCCAGCCATGAAATTAGCAATACCCAAGCCTAATGTACGTGTTACTCAAATGAAAATAAATGACACTATAGTTAGTAGTACCGATGATTGGCTTTTAAAAGGTTTGACTAAAGTTAGTTTTAAAGGTGAAGTTTTAAATGATGCTAACGTGTTGTTCTCTGGTTTTAACGGAACCTTATCTACCACAGTTTTTGATAAAATAATTGATAAAACTACTTTAGATAATGATAATTTTGGAATAACAATGACTTTTGATACTCAAGATAGTAAAATATTTAGAGGAAAATCTACAGTAACCAATGGTGAGTTTGAGTTTGGTTTTATTGTACCAAAAGACATAAAATTTGCAGAAGGAAAAGGGAAATTAAGTTTTTATGCAAGTGATTCTATTCATAATATTGATAGAGCTGGTTATAATATAGATATTATTGTTGGTGGAATTGATGAAAATGCTGCAGATGATACGGTTGGACCAGAAATAAAACTCTATATGAATGATGAGTCTTTTATTGATGGAGGAAACACAAATGCATCACCAAATTTAATAGCTGTTTTATCTGATTTAAGCGGAATTAATACTTCTATTACTGCGGTAGATCATGATATTATAGGGGTTCTAGATGGCGATAATACCAACCCAATTATATTAAATGACTTTTATGAAACAGAATTAAACGATTTTACAAAAGGAAAAGTTACTTATAAATTAAGAGATTTAGAAGTTGGCCCACATACTTTAAAAATAAAAGCTTGGGATACGTATAATAATTCATCTGAATTAACGTTGAACTTTGTGGTAGTTAGTGATGCTGTATTAAATTTAGAAAATGTTTTAAACTATCCGAACCCTTTTGTAAATTATACAGAGTTTTGGTTTAACCATAACAAACCAAACGAGAATTTAGAGGTACAGGTGCAAATTTTTACGGTTTCTGGTAAATTAGTAAAAACCATCAATCAAAATATACCCAATGCAGAAACTCTGGTAAGAAGTATATCTTGGAATGGCTTAGACGATTTTGGTAACAAAATAGGAAAAGGAGTGTATGTTTATAAATTAAGAGTAAAAGCAACAGCAAGCGGTCTTGTTTCAGAGAAGTATGAAAAATTAGTAATACTTCAATAAAAATTAGATATTTGTCAAATTAAAATAAGAATAAAAACTCAAATGAAGAAATTAGGAATCTATTTTATACTATGCGTATTTGCAAGTGTTAAAGTGTCTGCACAATCAACAATTAATACAGACGATATTGGAGGAATTACTACTGCAATGCCATTTCTTTTAATAGTGCCAGATGCAAGAGCAGCAGGTATGGGAGATGCTGGTGTAGCCACTTCTGCAGATGCATTTTCTCTTTTTCATAATGCTGCAAAAATGGCATTTAGTAATAGACAAATTAAGGCTGCTATAACGTACTCACCATGGCTACGTCAATTAACAGACGATATTTTTACAGGAAGTGCTTCTTATATGAATCGTTTTAGTGATAGAGCAGCATGGGGAGCAGATTTAAAATATTTTTCTTTAGGGCAAATAGATTTAACAAATAATGATGGTAGTGATAATGGAACAATAAACCCAAATGAATTAGCCTTAACAGGGGCGTATTCTTTAAAATTAAGCGAAACGTTTTCTATGGGAGTTGGTTTAAAATATGTGAGATCTAACTTAACTTTTAATGGTACAAATAGTACTTTACAACCAATTAATTCTTTTGCTGTAGATGTTTCTGGATATTATCAATCGTTCGAAGAAAACTACGGTAACTTTAATGGACGTTACAGATTAGGGTTCAATATTGCTAATATTGGTCCAAAGGTTTCTTATGCTCCAGGTACGGGTGAAGAAGACTTTATACCAACAAATTTAAAATTAGGTGGTGGTTTCGATTTTATTTTAGACGATTACAATACCATTTCTACCACAGTAGAATTTACAAAATTATTAGTACCAACTCCACCAATTAGAGATACGGACGGTAATATTACTGATGGTAAAGATGACAACGTTGGTTGGGTAAGTGGTATTTTTCAATCTTTTGGAGATGCTCCAGGAGGATTTAGTAGTGAAATTAAAGAATTTACCTATGCGTTAGGAGCAGAGTATTTATACAACAATGCTTTTGCTTTAAGAGGTGGTTATTTTCATGAAAGTGATACAATTGGAGGAAGACAATATTTTACGCTAGGTGGTGGTTTTAAAACCAATGCTTTAAATATAGATTTGTCATATTTAATGAATTCTTCAGATGTAAGTAATCCATTAGAAAACTCTTTACGTTTTTCATTATCATTTGATTTAGGAGAAGTTTTTGATGATTATTAAAAGTCATTTATTTTTAGTAATTTTATAACAATATTTAAAAGCAGTCAAATAAGGCTGCTTTTTTTGACGAACAGATTTTTATGAAAAAAATTGAAGTTTCAACATCCGCAACAATCTATAAAGATATTTTAGAACTTTCTGTAGAAGACCAAAATTTAATGCAAAAAGCAATAGAAGCTAGAAAAAAAGCCTATGCTCCGTATTCTAAGTTTCATGTAGGTGCTGCCTTGTTGTTAGATAATGGAGAAATAGTTTTAGGAAACAACCAAGAAAGTGCTGCATACCCTTCTGGTATGTGTGCAGAAAGAGTTGCTATTTGGAAAGCGGGTTCTACATATCCAGACATGAAAATTATAAAACTAGCAATTACAGCAAGTTCTACAATAACCAACGTAAACAAACCAATTGGGCCTTGTGGTGCCTGTAGGCAAACTTTGTCTGAATACGAAATCAATCAAAAATCACCATTTCAAGTCCTTTTTATGGGAGAAGTAGGTGAGGTGGTTGTTACAGAATCGCTACTTTCATTATTGCCTTTTTCTTTTGATAGCAAGTATTTATAATCTTTTTATAACAACTGTCATTGCGAAGTTTACTTTTTTGTAAACTGTGGCAATCTCATAATTAAGAAGATATTACTTCGATCCTCGTAATAATGTCTGCTTAAAAAAGTAAAAAGGATGTCATTTTAATCTCTAACGCAAGCAAACAGCAACCTTGTAAACACATGTACTATTTAAAGAATCTTTTAGGTGTTCTAAAAATTAAAATATGAAAACAGATATTTCTTCAAGAGAGGATATAAAATTTATCATCACAAAATTTTACGACTTATTATTATCAGATAAAAAAATGATTCCTTTTTTTGAAGATATTGTAGCGGAAAACCATTTAGAAGAACATTTAGAGGTTATTTCAGACTTTTGGAACGACATTCTTTTTGATACAAATACGTATGCTAATAATGTGATGAAAAAACATGTAGATAAAAACGTTTTTGTAGCTTTTAAGAAAGAACATTTTACCATCTGGATGTCGTATTTTTATAAAACTATTGATGACAATTTTGATGGTGAAAAGGCACATAATATGAAGAACAGAGCAAGGTCTATTGCTACTGTAATGGAGTTAAAACTGGACGTGTATAAATAATATAAACGTAAATTTTCTCTTTTTATATATTCCCTTAAAAAGTAGTTTTGAATATCATTTTTTATACGGTTTTTTAATTCTATGTATAGTGAAATTCGTACTTTAGAGGGCTAATATTTTTTAAGTAAAATAATATTTAATATCAATTATGATTTCATCAAAAATAACAGGAACAGGTACTTTTATTCCTTCTATAACTAAAGAAAACAAAGATTTTTTAAACGAACATTTCTTAAATGAAGATGGTTCGCCTTTTAATTCTGATAACGATGTAATTATAGAAAAGTTTAAAGCGATTACTGGTATTGAAGAAAGAAGATATGCTAAAGCAGCATACACTTCTTCGGACTTGGCTTTCTTTGCGGCTCAAAAAGCTATAGAAGATGCTAATATAGATAAAGAAGAGTTAGATTATATAATTATAGCTCATAATTTTGGAGATGTAAAAGCAGGTGGAAGTCAGAGTGATTTATTACCAAGTTTATCTACCAGAGTAAAACATAAATTGGGTATAGAAAACCCTAATTGTGTTGCTTATGATATTCTTTTTGGTTGCCCAGGTTGGATAGAAGCAACCATACAAGCACATGCATTTATAAAGGCTGGTATGGCTAAAAAATGTTTGGTAATTGGTGCCGAAACATTATCTAGAGTAGTAGATAAATACGATCGAGATTCTATGATTTTTAGTGATGGAGCCGGAGCTTGTATTTTAGAAGCTACGGAAGAAACTGGAACCGGTATTTTAAGCCATGCAACTCAAACTTTTTCAAAAGACGAAGCTTATTATTTATATTATGGAAGCTCTTTTAATAAAGAAGTAGACCAAGATGTACAATATATAAAAATGTTAGGAAGAAAAATTTATGAATTTGCTTTGGTTCATGTTCCTGCAGCTATGAAATTTGCTTTAGATAAAAGTGGTGTTGAAATAGATGACGTTAAAAAGATATTTATTCATCAAGCTAACGAAAAAATGGATGAAGCAATTATGAAACGTTTCTTTAGATTATTTAAAAAGAAAGTTCCAGAAGGGGTTATGCCTTTAAGTATTACTAAATTAGGGAATAGCTCTGTTGCAACTGTGCCTACACTTTTAGATTTAGTTCTAAAAGGTAAAATAGAAAATCAGGAAGTAAATAAAGGAGATGTAGTTATTTTTGCCTCTGTTGGTGCTGGAATGAATATAAATGCAATTGTATATAAGTTTTAAAAGATAAAGCTATTAATCGATACTTTGTTTTTATAATAGAAAATAAATAGTGTAAAGTATTTATAAAAAAACTCAAGAAGATAATTTTCTTGAGTTTTTTTAGGTTTTATATTTTAGGATATAGTAAGATGTAATTGTAATTATTTTTTCTTTATAATCTTTACTAAAATTCTTTGCGTCCTTTGCGTTTAATTTCAATTCAAAATATTATTTTTGCGCATGCAACAACACAACGTACTTATTTTAGATTTCGGATCGCAATACACACAGCTAATTGCGAGAAGAGTAAGAGAATTAAACATTTATTGTGAAATTCATCCTTATAACCATCCACCAAAAAATCAATCAGAGTTTAAAGCAGTTATCTTGTCAGGTAGCCCAAACTCTGTAAGAGGAGAAAATGTTTTACACCCAGATTTATCAGAAATTAGAGGAAAAAAACCTGTTTTAGCAGTTTGTTATGGCGCGCAATATTTAGCGCATTTTGCAGGCGGACAAGTAGCTCCTTCTAATACAAGAGAATATGGTAGAGCAAATTTATCATACATAAAAAGTGGTGAAACTTTCTTTGAAAATATTTCAGAAGGAAGTCAGGTTTGGATGAGTCATTCAGATACCATAAAAGAATTACCAACCAACGGAGAGTTATTGGCGAGTACTAAAGACGTTAAAAATGCGGCTTATAAAATTAATGGTGAAGAAACTTTTGCTATTCAATTTCACCCAGAAGTATATCATTCTAAAGATGGTAAACAATTATTAGAAAACTTTTTAGTTAAAATAGCAGGTGTTGCACAAACATGGACGCCAGATTCTTTTGTAGAAAGCACAGTAGCAGCAATTAGAGAAAAAGTAGGTAACGATAAAGTTGTTTTAGGACTTTCTGGAGGAGTAGACTCTACCGTTGCAGCCGTTTTATTAAACAAAGCAATAGGCGAAAACTTATACTGTATTTTTGTTAATAATGGTCTTTTACGTAAAAATGAGTTCGAAAGTGTACTTACGCAATACGAAGGGATGGGATTAAACGTTAAAGGTGTAGATGCATCGGCACGTTTTTTGAAAGCCTTAGAAGGAATTTCAGATCCAGAGAAGAAAAGAAAAGCAATCGGAAACTCTTTTATAGAAGTTTTTGATGATGAAGCACATAAAATTACAGACGTAACTTGGTTAGCACAAGGAACAATTTATCCAGATGTAATAGAGTCTGTTTCTGTAAACGGAGGACCATCTGCAACCATTAAAAGTCATCATAATGTGGGAGGTTTACCAGATTATATGAAATTAAAAATTGTAGAACCTTTACGTATGATTTTTAAAGACGAAGTAAGAAGAGTAGGTGCTTCTATGGGGATTGATCCAGAATTATTAGGTCGTCATCCATTTCCTGGACCAGGTTTAGGAATTCGTATTTTAGGAGATATTACTGCAGAAAAAGTTAGAATTTTACAAGAAGTTGATGCTGTTTTTATAAACGGATTAAAAGAAGACGGTTTGTATGATAAAGTTTGGCAAGCAGGCGCAATGTTACTTCCAGTAAACTCTGTAGGTGTAATGGGAGATGAAAGAACATACGAAAAAGTAGTTGCTTTAAGAGCCGTAGAAAGTACAGATGGAATGACGGCCGATTGGGTAAATTTACCTTATGAATTTTTGCAAAAAACATCTAATAAAATAATAAATCAAGTAAAAGGTGTAAATAGAGTTGTGTATGATATTAGCTCAAAACCACCTGCAACTATAGAATGGGAATAATGTATATGAAACATGTAAAGTTTTTTGTATTTCTGTGTATTTTAACGTTTACCGTTTCTTGCGGTCAACAAAATAAATACGTACAGTATAAAGTAAAAAAGGGAGAAACAATTAGTGGTATTGCTCGTAGATTAGATATGAATACCAAAGATTTACTTCGCCTTAACCCAGATGTGGGTAGTAATCTAAAAGTGAATTCTGTAATTGTAATTCCTAATAAAAAAATTAAAGCAACAACTTCTACCCAAGATAAAACGGTAGAAGATGTTGCAATGGATGCTAAAGATAAAGAAGCTGCTTTAAAAGAAAAAAAGAATGAGCTTATAGCCGAACTTAAAACAAATTTTGTTGTTTATGAGGTGAAAAAAGGAGATACTTTTTATAGTTTAACTCGTTTTTATAATGTTACTGAAGAAGCGTTAACAACGCTTAATCCTGTTTTATCAGAAGGACTAAAAGTGGGGCAGATTATAAAAATAAAAGCCATAGAAGAAGGAGAAATCGTTATCGAAAATAATATCTATGAAGATGTAATTGATCGTAAAATTCATTTAAAAGCTGCGTTATTACTCCCTTTTAGAACAGATGAATTTGAATCTTTTACAGCAAAAGATATTTTTCAGAAAAGCAAATTGGCAGATATGGTTACAGACTTTTATTTAGGTGCACAAATTGCGATAGATTCTTTAAGAGGTCAAGGAGTTAATGTAGAATTAAATGTCTTTGATACCGGGAAAAATAGTACAAAAATTAAAGCTATTTTGTCTGATAATAACCTTAATAAGAACGATGTTGTAATTGGTCCTTTGTATTCTGAGGAAGCAGAGTTGGTTGCGAATAAGTTAAATGTACCTGTTGTTTTTCCTTTTTATTCTACAAAGCAATCTCAATTTACAGCTTCAAAACTGATTAAAACATCACCAGAGAAAAAAGTTTTTAGAGATGAATTAACTACGTATATAAAAGATAATTTTACAAAAGGAAATTTAATTTTGGTTGGAGACGGAGAATATGAATCTAATATTTCTAATGCAGCCATAAAACAGTCCTTACAATCTCATGATTCTATTGCGGTTGTTCATGTTATAAAACCTTCTAAGGGATATATTGCTAAAAATCGTTTTTTAGAAGTCTTAAAACCAAATCAAAATAATTGGGTTGTTTTAACTTCTAGCAACACTATTTTAGTGGCAGGTGCTATAAATAGTCTAATTAGCTTACCAGATAATACAAATGTTCAGTTATTTACCTATAATAAAGGGGATGCTTTTGATAAAATTGAAAATTTAAAATTGGCAAAAGTTAATTTAACGTATGTAAGCGATGAGTATGTAAATGAAGCTTCAGTTTCAACACAACAATTTAACAGTCAATATTTTCGTAAAAACAATGCGTTGCCTTCATTTTCGGCAACCAAAGGATTTGATATAACGTACGATGTTTTAATTAGATTGGCTTCTGGAGATGATTTAAAAGACACATTTAAAGAAGGTGCCTCTTTTAGAATAGAAACTAAATTTGATTATTCAGGAAAATCAGGAGGTATCTCAGAAAACAAAGGATTATTTATTGTAAAATATAATAAAGACTTAAGTTTAACAAGGTTAAAGTAGTTAAGGTTTAGCTTGTAGTAGCAGTGTTATTTTACTGTTTTTTAGAAGCTATTTCCTGCTTTTACTACTCACTTTTTTTATCCTAAAAAGGAATAAAAAGAGCTCAAACAAATAGCTTGTCTTGAGATTGACGAAAGGTTCAATCAGGGCTAAACAATCTTATTAGCTTTCTGTTTAAATAAGCTCTTGGAAGTTTTTATAAGAAAGTAAGAAGTACATATAAGTCAAAAAAAATCCGCTAAACAGCGGGTTTTTTTTATCACTAAAATGTAAGTGTTAGATTTTTTTTACCTGATTTTTCATTATCTTGATTTAGTCTTTTAACATACCGTGTTTGTCTAATTTTTTATCTTCATCCTATTAAAGTTAGTTGCCTCAGGTTTGCGTCTTTTTGTTATTGAAATACCTGCTAACTGTAATAATTATAAGGCATAAAAAAATCCGCTAGATAGCAGATTTTTTTTATATCAGTAAAAAAGAGAAAGTATTAGATTTTTTTCATCTGATCTTTCATCATCTTCAATTGGTCTTTTAACATACCGTGTTTGTCTAATTTTTTAGCTTCAGCCATTAGGTTCGTTGCTTCACGCTTACGTCTTTTTGTCATTGCAATACCAGCCAGTTGTAATTTAGCCATTGCTAAATCATGATCCATAGGTAAACCTATTTTAACGGCTTTACGTAAAAATTTTTCTGCTTGTGTAATATTCGTCTGACTTAATATAATACCATGTAAATAATTAAAATAACCTTGCTGTTTAACGATTAATGCAGCTTCTGGGTTTTTAATATAGTCTAACCATTTTTTAGTTCCTTCAAAATTTTGCTTACGTAATTGTAAAAAAGCAAGTAAAATAAATTCGTTTTTAAAATAAAATAACACAAAAATTCCTGCCAAAAGTAAGATAGAAATTCCGTTCATTATATTACCTAAGGTAAATTGATACACTGCGAAAGCTGTTATTAAACCTGCTAAAATTAATTTTATATTTTTATGAAACATATTGTTTTTTATTGTTATTAAATCAGTTGCAAAAGTACATTTTATTGCTAAAATATGTATTACTTTTTATAGTATTTCTTGTATTTAAACCAAGCTAAAATTCCTAGAATTATGGTAAACCCAACAGAATAATAAACAGTAGTTGGCGTAATAACTCTATCCCCACTTGCATACGAGTGTAAGCCTGCTAAGTAGAAGTTTACTCCAAAATACGTCATCATAATAGAAAAATAGGCTATTATAGACCATAAATTTATAGTGTATCTACCTCGTAAACCAGGTATTAAACGCATGTGTAAAACAAAAGCATAGATCATAATAGAAACTAAGGCCCAAGTTTCCTTTGGGTCCCAACCCCAGTATCTTCCCCAGCTTTCATTAGCCCACATACCTCCAAGAAAGTTACCGATAGTTAACATTACCAAACCAACGGTCATTGCCATTTCGTTAATAATTGTAATTTCTTTAATATTCAAATCCATTTTGTTTTTGTTCTTTTTGGTTGTAAAAACCATTAGAAATAAAGCAAAAATTCCAAGAATCATAGCCAATGAAAGAGGTCCGTAACTGGCTACAATTATAGAGGTATGTACTAAAAGCCACCAAGAATTTAAAACAGGTTGTATGTTTGCAATTGCTGGATCTAACCAGTTCTGACCAGCAAAAAACAATGTAATTGCTGTTAAAAATGCAGCAGCTGCAATTGTTAAAGCAGATTTTCTTCCTATAAATAAACCGAATAACATTGTTGCCCAAGCAACAAAAATAATTGATTCATAAGCGTTTGTCCAAGGTGCATTTCCGCTAATATACCAGCGGGCAATTAAACTTAAATTATGAACAATAAACAACCCAATTATAATTGCTATTAATCCTTTTACTGTATAATTAATCCATTTTTTAGAATTGAAAATTTGCCACAAAACAAAAATTATTAAAAGTAAACTTACTAAACCGTAGTATTTTACTAGTTTTTGAAAAGGTTGATGTTTGTTATAAGAAATTTCTAAACTAATTTGTTTTTCTGAAGGGTATACTTCAGATCCAAATTTTTGTTGAAACTTTTTAATTCCGTCTAAAATTTGATCTGCTTTTGTATAATCGTTGCTCTTTTTTGCTTCTTGTAAAAGTTGAATGTAAACAGGTAAAGATTGACGAACGAAAACAGAATCTGTAGCTTTAAAACCTGCCGTAGAACTTTCTGGTTGAGAAACCCAGGTATTATTATCATCATTAGGAATTGGATAAATACGTAAAATACCACCACCAATTGCGCTGTATAATAAACCAACACGTTGATCTATTTTAATTAAATCTTTCTCAAATTTATTTTTTACATTTTTCTTTTGAGCTTCAGCAACTTCTTCTTTTATTTTATAAGAACCAGTTGGCGTTATAAAATCTGATAAACGAGCATATTCTGCATCTTTAGATAAACTTAAAGATTCTCTAATATGTGTATTTCCTTTTTCTAAATAAATAACAGGTACTTCAAACCAAAGTCTTGGATTTTCTATTATAGATAATAAAACTTGACTCGGTTGCATTCCATTAAAAGTTTCTGTCTTACTTACTTTTCTAACCAATTCAGAAGCAAAAGTATGAGCAGGTTTCATTCTACCTCCAGCATCTTGAATAACCAATTTATTAAAGCTTTCAGCATGATGAACATCTACTAAATTAGCTTGTAGTATTGAGTCTATTTGATGGTCTGTAATTTTGCTTTCTTTATGCGGAGCATGTTGCGCAAAACTAAAACTAGAAAACATTAATACTGCAATAACAGATAAAGTCATTTTTTTCTTTCTAATCTTTTTTAATCCTTTTTTTAAGTCGTCAAAACGAGTGTTCTTAGCAAATAGAATACAAATTAAACCTGTGTATAAGAAAGAATACCCTAGGTAGGTAATGAATGTGCCTAAAAAATCATGATTTACAGAAAGATGTGTCTCTTCTACTGGTCCAGACAAGTCGTAACTAGATTGGAAGAATTTATAGCCTTTGTGGTCTAAAATGTGATTCATAAAAATTCTATAATCAAAAGTTTCATCTCCATCTATTACGGTTACTTCACTGGCGTAAGACGCAGCACTTTCAGACCCTGGGTATTTTTCTAGTTGAAAGTCATTTAGTTTTATTGAAAAAGGTGTTTCTAAAATTTTTGCACCATATAATACTCTAAAATTTAGTCCTCCAACAGTAACTTCTTTAGAACCCTGAGAGTTAAATTTACCTCCTGTTAATTCTACCCTTTCAGTTTGGCCATTACTTTTAATGTCTACAACAACAACGTCTAGTTTTTTATCGTCTTTAGGGCCACTAGTAGTTTTCATGACACCTTTTTCTGCTGGTCTTGGAATTACAAATTGTAAACCCGACACATTGTGTAAAGTTAAATATTGAAAGTTTTGTAGAGAGTCTTTAGCAATATTACCTTTTTTCTGATCTGCCATTCTAAACCAATCACCATCATCTTTAGAAACCATTTTTAAGTTTCCATTTTGTTCTATAAAGTTAATAGAAGCATTTTCGCTCTCAACATCAAAACCAACTAAAACTCCGTGAATATTTTCAATTGTTCCTTTTTGAATCCAATGTTCATGACGGCTTCCATCCGAAGATTCTACAAAAAACAAATGTTCAATTCCATTTTCATCTTCTACTAATTTTCTTTCAGCCCAAGGAATGTATTCAACAAGCTCAAAACTAAAATCTTGTTCTGTGTCTTCGGTTTTAAAGTGATCTGAGTAGGACCAAGAATTTTTACCCCAAGCAGATAATAACATTGGTTTATTTATTTCTGGCTTTTGTACCTTACCATTATCAATGATAGCGTTTAAATAAGTGGTTTCAGATAAGAATTTATCGGTAGATTCTCCTTCTTTAATTAACATAATACCTTCAAAACCAATATAACGGGTTACTCCTGCACCAACAAGAATTAATAAAAAAGATAAATGAAACATTAAAACGGCCCATTTTTCTTTCTTATACAATCTATATCTAAAGATGTTTCCAAAGAAATTAATAACAAAGAACAGCATAATTAGTTCAAACCACCAGGTGTTATAAACAAGTGCTTTAGAGGTTTGCGTGCCAAAATCGTTTTCTATAAATGTTGCAACTCCCATTGCAACCGCAAAAAGGATAAATAAAACGGCCATTAAACGAGTCGAGTAGAGAATACTAATAATTTTTTTCATCCTTCTGAAATGCTTTTTAAAAGAGCTACAAATTTAAGCATAAAAGCACAAATGAACTTCTAGATATGGGTATATTTATGTATTAAAGTTTTAAAAAAATCATAAAGTTTATGCCTAAATATCATGTAATTCCTAAAACCATAAAAGCGGAAGTAGAAACTGCACTAAATTATTATCCGCAGTTAAAAAACATACACATTCAGTTTAAATTTAAAAAGAATATTAAAAAGTCTACAATGCAAGCAAGACCCACTTTTGATAGTTTTTTTAAATCTACACATAACAGAAAATTTTTAATTTTAATTAGTGAAAAATTTAAAATTTCTGATAAAGAATTTTCTACGCGAGATATTCCTAAAGATATTTTTATTGGTTGGATAGGTCACGAATTAGGGCATATTATGGATTATCAAAATAGAAGTAAGTTAAATTTAATTTGGTTCGGACTTAAATACTTGTTTTCGGATACTCATATTGTGGCCGCAGAAAGAGCCGCAGATGGTTTTGCAGTAAAGCACAAAATGGAATCGTATATTATAAAAACAAAGAATTTTATTCTGAATCATGCTGATATTTCAGAAGCATATAAAAATCGGATTAAAAGATACTATTTGTCTCCAGAAGAAATTATGGTTTTGGTGGATGATCGAAATAAGTTAGAAGAAAATTTAGAGCATATAAAATAAGCATTCTTATTATAAAAGCAAAAACCACCACAAATTTGTGATGGTTTTTACTTTGTTTCAATTTTAGAAAAATTAATCTATCCAAATAGATTTTGTGTTTACAAACTCTCTAATTCCGTAGCTAGAAAGTTCTCTACCATAACCACTGTTTTTAATACCTCCAAAAGGTAATCTTGGGTCTGAAGTTACTAATTTGTTTACAAAACTATTTCCTGCTTCTAATTGTAAAGCAATTTTTTCTCCTCTTTTAGTATTATTTGTAAATACACCAGAACCTAAGCCAAAAGTAGAATTATTGGCTAGTTCTATAGCGTGCTCTTCGTTTTTTGCTTTAATAACAGAAGCTACTGGTCCAAAAAGTTCTTCATCAAAGGCTGTCATGCCAGGTTTTAAATCTGCTAAAATTGTTGCAGGATAATAAGCTCCTTTTCTATCAGGAATTTTTCCTCCTAAAATTAACTTTCCACCTTGTTTGACTGTTTTTTCTACTTGTTTATGAATTTCGTTACGTAAATCTATACGCGCCATAGGGCCATAATAAACATCTTCGTCTGTTGGAGCTCCCATTTTTGCAGCTTTCATTTTCTTTGTAAAGAGTTTTAAGAAGTCATCATAAATTTCTTCTAAAACAATAAAACGTTTTGCAGCAATACAAGTTTGCCCGTTATTTTGTAGTCGTCCAAATGTTGCTAAATCTGTAGCTTTTTCTAAATCTACGTCTTCAAGGATAATGTAAGCATCACTTCCACCTAATTCTAAAACGGTCTTTTTTAAGTTTTTTCCAGCAATTTTAGCAACGGAACGTCCTGCAGGTTCACTTCCAGTTAATGTTACTGCAACAATGTTTTTATCTTCAATAATTGCTTCTATGGCATCTGATGCTACATTTAGGTTTGTAAAAACTCCTTCGGGGAAACCTGCTTCTGTAAAGGCTTCTTCTAAAGCAAAGGCACAATCTTGTACGTTAGATGCGTGTTTTAAAACACCTGTATTTCCTGTCATTACTGCAGGAGCAGCAAAACGAATAACTTGATAAAAAGGGAAATTCCATGGCATTATGGCTAAAGTAACTCCTAAAGGTTTAAATGTTACGTAACTTTTACTTGCTTCAGTTTCTACTATTTTATCGGCTAATAATTCATCAATATTATCTGCATAATATCTACAGATTAAAGCACATTTTTCTATTTCTTTACGAGATTGTTCAATTATTTTCCCCATTTCTTGGGTGGCCAATTGTGCATATTTCTCTTTGTTTTCATCAAAGATATTTGCTAGTTTGTGCATCAATTTAGAGCGTTCGTCTAAACTTGTTTTTTTCCAAGTTTTATAAGTATCGTTCGCTTTTGCAATTTTATCTGTTGTTTCTTTTTTTGAAATTCTGTTATAACTAGTAATTTCTGCTTCTGTAGCAGGATTGATCGTGGTGATCGTTTTCATAATTTTATTTTTTAGAATTTTTACTTAGTAATACATTTAATATTTCATGATTTAGAGAATAATCTACGGCTAAATCAATTACATGTACTCCTTTTAAGCTTAATGTTTTTGTTAAAATTTCTTCGAATTCTAATACAGATTTTGGTCTGTGCCCTATAGCTCCAAAACTTTCTGCATATTTTACAAAATCTGGGTTGTTATATTCTAGTCCAAATTTAGGGAATCCTTCTCCTTCTTGTTTCCATTCAATCATTCCGTAGGCATTATCATTTAAAATAATAATTACCAAATCTAAATCCATTCGAACAGCAGTTTCTAATTCTTGCGAATTCATCATAAAACCACCATCACCATTTACAGAAATAACTTTTTTATTAAGATATAATTCTTTTGTCATAATTGCCGAAGGAAAACCGGCACCCATTGTTGCCAAAGCATTGTCTAAAAGTAAGGTGTTTTGTGCATAAGCAGGGTAATTTCTGGCAAACCATATCTTATAAATTCCGTTGTCTAGTGTTACAATTCCGTCTTCGGGTAAAATATTCCTTGTAATTTTTACTAAACGCTGAGGTAGTATTGGGAAGCGATTGTCTTCTTCATATTTAGATAAATGACGCAATACATTCTCTTTTACTTTTATAAAAAAATCTATATTCCATTTTTTTGCATTCGATGCTAGCTCTTTTGTTAATTGATGTATACTTGTTGCAATATCTCCAATTACATTTAACTGCGGAAAATAAACTTCATGAACTTCTGCTGCAAAAAAGTTAATGTGAATCACTTTTCTGTTGTCATCGGCATTCATAACAAATGGTGGTTTTTCTATGGTATCATGACCAACATTTATAATTAAATCTGCTGCTTCTATGGCTTCATGTAAAAAATCGTTAGAAGATAGAGCGGCAGTTCCTAAATAAAGCGGATTTCTTTCATCAATAATTCCTTTACCCATTTGTGTGTTAAAAAAAGGAATTTCTAATTGATCTACAAAATTAGTTAAAGCTTTACTGGCTCTTTTTCTATTTGCACCAGCACCAATTAATAATAACGGTTTTTTTGCTGAAAGAATCATTTCTTTTGCTTCTAAGATGGAGTTTGTATTTGCAGAAGGAATTTTGGACTTATTCACATTAAAATACTGTGGATTCTGTACGACTTCTTTAGAAACATCTTCCGGAATTTCTATATGCACTGCACCAGGTCTTTCTTCTTGAGAAACTCTAAATGCTTCTCTAATTATAGCACTAGCATTCTTGCCATAGGTTATTTGTTTAGAAAACTTTGTAAGCGGTTGCATCATCTCTAAAATGTCTACAATTTGAAATTTACCTTGTTTGCTTTCTTTTATCGGTTTTTGTCCCGTTAACATTACCATTGGCATTGCACCTAATTGCGCATAAGCAGCAGGCGTCATTAAATTGGTTGCACCGGGTCCTAAAGTAGACATGCAAACTCCTGGTTTACCGGTTAATCGACCATAGGTTGCTGCCATAAATCCGGCACCTTGTTCATGCCTAGTTAATATTAGTTTTATTTTATTAGATTTTCTGATGGATTCTAACACGTCTAAATTTTCTTCACCAGGTAAGCCAAATATATATGCTACGCCTTCATTCTCTAAAGATTTTATAATTATATCTGAAGTTTTCATTTTAGTAAGTTTAAAAGTTAATTTTAGTTTTTTTTGAATTATGCTTTTTGAACAAAATTTTCCCAATCGGCAAACTTTTCTTCTTTCATTACACGCTCCATTTTTACTTGTCCACCTTTTTTCTTGTTATTATCATTCCAATCATGAAATTTTTCAACAGGAATTATGGCAACCTTTACACCTTTTAAGGCTTTACTTCTTGCAACTTTATAATTATTATTTGCTTCTTTTAGAAAATCATCTAAAGCTGTTGCAATTTTATCATTATCACCTTTTAGATCGGAACCTAAATACCAAGAATGATAAAACTCACCATCTTTAAACCGTTTTGCACAAATGGTATATTCTGTAATTGTTGTTGAAAATTTTTCTTCTATATGGTTTATCGCATCATCCATTTTATTGACGGATAATTGAGAACCAACAGTATTTAAAAAGAATTTTGTACGACCTGTAATTTTAATTTCTGCTTTTTCTACATCAGTAAATTCAATTGTATCACCAATTAAATAACGCCAAGCACCACTAACGGTACTTATAATTAATATATAATCGGTGTCTGTTTCAACTTGTTCTAAAGTTAAAGAAGGTGCATTTTGTTTGATAGATCCATCTTCATTTATATAATCTGGATTCATGGGTACAAACTCAAAATAAATACCATTTTCAGTATTTAACTGCATTGCATCAGTTTCAGGTCTTACTTGTGTCGCAATATATCCTTCGGAAGCCAAATAAGTATCTATAACCGTAACGGGTTTCCCTAATAAAGCTTTAAAACTTTTTTCATAAGGACTAAAAGCAACGCCACCAGAAGTATACACTTGTAAATTTGGCCAAATTTCATGAATGTTTTCTAAATGATGAAAATCAATAACTTTCTGCATCATTAATTCTATCCAAGAAGGTATTCCGCTTAAAGCACCAATATCCCAAGATTTTGCATTTTCTGCAATATGTTGTACACGCTCGTCCCAATCTTCAATCTTTGCAATTTCTTCTCCAGGCTTATAATAACCTTTAAACCAAAAAGGAATATTACTAGCACTAATTCCACTTATTTCTCCCTCAAAATGATCTTCCTTTTCATCTAAGTCTGTAGAACTACCTAACATCATAATATCTTTTTCGAAGAAATCTACAGGCAAATCAAAGTTATTTAAAGAAGTAACTTGTTTAATTCCAGAACTTTTTATAGCAGCAATCATTTCATCAGTAACCGGAATTCTTTTACTCGTTTTTCCGGTGGTACCAGAACTTAGAGCAAAATAAGACGGACTTCCAATCCAAGTTACATTTTCTTCACCATTATGAATTTTGTACCACCATTTTTCGTTTAAGGAGTTATAGTCAAAATAAGGAACTTCATCAGCAAAGGAAGTTTGTAAGTCATCACTTAAAAGAATGGATTCAAAATTATAAGCTTCACCAAATTGAGTTTCTTTAGCTGTTTCCAATAAGTTTTTTAAAACCTCTTTTTGAGCTTCGATGTGGTTTGTTTCAGATGAAAGTGTATCTGTTAAATTGATGATTCCTTTAATAATATTTCCTAAGGTTGCCATGATTTTGTTTTTATACAAAGATCAAGTTTATGTAAGTATTAGATTAACTCGTATCATAGAAAAAGGAGTGCATTAGAGTTTTTAAAATTTGGTTTGAGTTAACATCTAAATTGTTTGCAATACCTCTTTATTCATAAATGTTATTATTTTGTGATGAACTTAAATTAGAAATAAAATGAATACAGATAAAAACGAATTAGAAATTATTAAGAAATACGAAGAAAAAGGATACACCAGTAATTATAGAGTTGTGGATGGGATACTAATTGATAACAAAACAAAAAGTACATACAAACCTACTGAGATTTTTATTGTTGCAGAACATCGGTTTGAAGGAATGAGTAACCCTGCAGATATGTCTATATTATATATTGTTGTAACAAAAGATGATTTTAAAGGAACTTTTTTAGCATCTTATGGAGGAGCCTCGAGTACTGAAGCTGCTGAGTTCTTTAACGAGATTCCAAAAGAAAATGTATCAAATAAAGAAAATGTATTTATGTAAAAAGTATCTTTTTATTCTGATGTGCTATCAATTAAAATAGTGAGTAAGTCAATGGCAGCTTGTGCAATTTTTGTTCCTGGACCAAAGATGCCAGCGGCACCAGCATCCAATAAAAATGGATAATCTTGAGGAGGTATTACACCGCCAACAATAACCATAATGTCTTCTCGTCCGTATTTTTTTAGTTCTGCAATAACTTGCGGAACTAATGTTTTATGACCTGCCGCTAAAGAAGATATTCCTAAAATATGAACATCATTTTCTATGGCTTGTTTTGTGGCTTCTTTTGGTGTTTGAAATAGTGGACCAATGTCTACATCAAAACCTAAATCGGCATAACCAGTAGCCACCACTTTTGCGCCTCTGTCATGACCATCTTGCCCTAGTTTGGCAATCATAATTCTTGGACGTCTTCCGTCTAACTCTGCAAATTTATCAGATAATTCTGCAGCTCTGTTATAAAGTTTATCGTCTTTTATTTCTTTACTATATACCCCAGAAATTGTTTTATGAACTGCTTTGTGTCTTCCAAAAACGATTTCTAAAGCATCAGAAATTTCTCCTAAAGTTGCTCTGTTTTTAGCTGCTTTTACAGCTAAATCTAATAGGTTTTCTTTTCCTGATTTTGCAGCTTCTGTTAACGCTTCTAAAGACGTTTTAACTGCAGTGTTGTTTCTAGTAGTTTTTAAATGGTTTAATCTTTTAATTTGAGAACTTCGTACAGCTTCATTATCAACTTCTAAAATATGTAAAGGATCTTCTTTTTTTAACTGGTATTTATTAACCCCTACAATTACATCTCTTTCGCCATCTATTTTAGCTTGTTTTATAGCTGCAGCTTCTTCAATACGCATTTTAGGAATTCCCTTTTCAATGGCCTTTGTCATGCCGCCAAGTTCTTCAATCTCACAAATTAATTTCCAAGCATTGTTGGTTATATCTTCTGTTAGTTTTTCTACATGATAACTTCCTGCCCAAGGATCTACTGTTTTTGTTATATGTGTTTCTTGTTGTAAATATATTTGTGTGTTTCTTGCAATTCTTGCAGAAAAATCTGTAGGTAAAGCAATAGCTTCATCTAAAGCATTTGTGTGTAAACTTTGTGTGCCACCAAAAGCGGCAGCCATTGCCTCAATAGTTGTTCTGGCAACATTGTTAAAAGGGTCTTGTGCGGTTAAAGACCAACCACTAGTTTGGCAATGCGTTCTTAAGGCTAAAGATTTTGGATTTTTAGGATTAAATTGTTTTACAATTTTTGCCCATAACATTCTTGCAGCTCGTAATTTTGCAATTTCTGTAAAATGATCCATACCAATTGCCCAGAAAAAAGATAATCTAGGAGCAAAAGCATCTATTTCCATGCCTACTTCAATTCCTTTTCTTATATATTCTAAACCATCTGCAAGGGTATACGCTAATTCTATTTCTGCAGTAGCACCTGCTTCTTGCATGTGGTAACCAGAAATAGATATAGAATTAAATTTTGGCATTTTACTGCTTGTAAATTTAAAAATATCTGCAATAATTTTCATAGATGGAGCAGGAGGGTAGATGTATGTATTTCTAACCATAAACTCTTTTAGAATATCATTTTGGATAGTACCAGATAATTGTTCTAAAGAAACACCTTGTTCTTCTGCGGCAACAATATAAAAAGCTAAAATGGGTAAAACAGCACCATTCATAGTCATGGAAACAGACATTTTATCTAACGGAATTTGGTCAAATAAAATCTTCATGTCTTCTACAGAATCGATCGCAACACCAGCTTTACCAACATCTCCTTGTACTCGTTCATGATCGGAATCATACCCCCTATGAGTAGCTAAATCAAAAGCTATAGACAGTCCTTTCTGGCCAGCTTTTAAATTTCTTCTGTAAAAAGAATTGCTTTCTTCTGCAGTAGAAAAACCCGCATATTGTCTAATAGTCCAAGGTCTTCTAACATACATAGTAGCATATGGACCTCTTAAATTTGGAGCAATACCAGCTACAAAACCTTCTTGTATAAAAGAAGGTTTTGTGTTTTTATCTGAGTTTTTGAGTTTTATATGTTGTAATTCTTTTCTACTCATTTTTAGGGAGGCCCTCGTCTAGTTTCATTAATTTATACAATTCAACTCCAATATTTTTTACTTTTTTTTGTCTTTTCTTAATTTGAATATAACTCTTTAGGATAAAAGCTAAAGAAAATACGCACAATAGCATAACAGTACTAAATATAAAGTTGACACTGTTTCCAAAAAAATGATAAAACTTGTCTTCTAAAAAATAAAGACTGACTGCAACGAAAAAAATAAATCCTATTATAAGTGTAGGAAGTCTCTTTTTTAATTGTTGAATCTCTAGTTTTAACTCATTTTGTTTTTTCTGTTTAAATAGAATTTCTTTGTTTTTGTCCATTTTCATTTTATTATAAACTTTTTTCAGAATGTAATCGATCCTTTTCTAATAATTCTGAAAGCCGTTTTCTAGTTAATGGGGGGACTAGTGTTTTTATATTTCTTTGCTTAACAAAAGGATACAACTCTAAATCTTGTTGCATTTTATCTTCCTTATTTTGTTGCAAATTTATACCTAAAAGTATAATTTCTTTTTCCTTAAAGCTATTTTCTTCTTTTAATGCACTCTCTTTAATTTTTTTCTGAATGATGCCGTTCTTTAATTGTTTTAAAAAACCGCCACTTTTTTCTATTTGCTTAAAAAGAGTTAATGCGTTTTCTGCTAATTGTTGTGTTATAGATTCTATATAATAAGAACCTTCGGCAAACCCCTGGGCTTCTGCTAAGTAACTTTCTTGTTGTAATATTAATAATTGATTTCTAGAAATACGATTTCCGAATTCGTTAGATTTATGATAAATTGCATCGTAAGAAACATTAGAAATGGTATTTGATCCGCCTAAAATAGCGCTCATACATTCTGATGTTGTTCTTAATAAGTTTACATTATAATCATAAATAGTTTTGTTTCTTAAACTTGGTTGCACAAAAATATGAGCTTCTAAATCTTCAATTTCATATTCTTTTATAAGTGTTGACCATAAAATTCTAAAAGCTCTTAATTTTGCAATCTCAAAGAAATAATTGCTTCCTACAGAAAAAGAGAAATTTATTTTTTCAGCAACGGTACCTCCAAACTTATTTAGATACTCATTTGCATGCGCTAATGTATAAGCGAGTTGTTGTGTAATTGTTGCTCCACAATTTTGATATAAATCTCCAGAAACAACAATACAATTTGTGGTGTTTTTCTGAATTCTCTCTAGCTTTATAAAATCTTCTTTTAAATTAAAAAACCAATTACCTGTTTCCGCTAAGTTACCGATTATATCAGTTTGAAAATATGTTTTTTCTGAATTTATAAATTTAGAAACTTCTAGCTGAAAGGTGTCTTCTAAAAAATGAAACTGAAAGTAGATGAAAATAGATTTTACATCAATATTAAGAAGTAGTTTTCTATAATCAAAATTCTTATAAGCAATAAATTGAACTGAATTTGCGCCTCTTTTTAAAGCGTCTATAGCTAGTAAATTTGCTATTTTTTCATCACCAACAAAAATAGTTTCACAAATATTAAATCCTTTTTTTGGAGTTTCTGTTTTAAGACTAGATCTATCTTCTTGTGTGTAAAATGGTTTTACAACAATACCTTCTTGAGTTTTCCATAACAACGTGTCATTATAATCTGCACCTTTTAAGTCTACTTGAATTTTATTTTTCCAAGCAGCGGGTGTAGTTTTTAGAAAGTCATCAAAAAGAGAATTTTTCATTTCTTATTTTATGGTATCAAATTCTATTAAATAAATTTCTTCATTTTCTTTTTTCATTAAATACTTTTCTCTTGCAAATCGTTCTAATTGAATAGAGTCTTGAAGTTTTTTTATGGTAGCCTTGTCTTCTGCTATTTTCTTTTGATAAAATGAAATTGTACTTTCTAAGTCTTTAATT
This sequence comes from Polaribacter sp. NJDZ03, assembly GCF_019263805.1. Classification (NCBI taxonomy): domain Bacteria; kingdom Pseudomonadati; phylum Bacteroidota; class Flavobacteriia; order Flavobacteriales; family Flavobacteriaceae; genus Polaribacter; species Polaribacter sp. NJDZ03. The sequence continues at coordinate 1,680,670 of NZ_CP079195.1, read as the reverse complement.
TCGTTGTCGAATTTTCTATGTTCTAAATAAGAATTTTCGTCAAAAAAGAACATCCAAATTAAAAATGGAATTAAGATTAAAACAAAAACATTTGTTAGAATCTTTACTGCCTTGTTATTTTTAAATTTGTTAAAAGTCATACTAAATTATAAACGATCGTTAATTACTGTTCTAACTACATCAATTGCAACTGTGTTATGCTTGTTATTAGGAATAATAATATCTGCAAAATTTTTAGTTGGCTCAATAAATTGAAGGTGCATTGGTTTTAAAGTATCTTGATACCTGTTTAAAACTTCGTCTATGTCTCTTCCTCTTTCTGTAATATCTCTTCTAATTCTTCTAATTAAGCGTTCGTCTGTATCTGCATGTACAAATATCTTTATATCAAATAAATCTCTTAATGCTTCATTATTTAAAATTAAAATTCCTTCTACAATAACCACTTTTCTTGGGTGTGTTTTAATGGTATCTGTAGTTCTGTTGTGTGTTACGAAAGAATAAACAGGTTGTTCTATTGTTTTTCCTGATTTTAATTTTTTAAGATGCTTAACAATCAAATCAAAATCGATAGCTCTTGGATGATCAAAATTTATTTTTGTTCTCTCTTCATAAGATAGGTTTACAGTTTCGTTGTAATACGAATCTTGAGATATTACACAAACCTCATCGGTAGGTAGTTGTTTAATAATTTGATTTACAACTGTAGTTTTTCCACTTCCTGTACCTCCAGCAATTCCAATAATGAGCATATAATTATGATTAAGATAATTAATTGTCTAAAATAATAAAGATTTATAAATATTTAGGATTTATTTAATCTTAAATAGTTCCTATTGTTAAAAAAGTGCTGTTTTTAATTAGCTGCATTTTTTAAAATAAAAATTAAATTATTATTTAGACTGATTTTTAGGGTTTTACATAAAAAAAGTCTCAAAAAATAATTTTTGAGACTTTTTAATAAATTGAGCCGATGGAGGGACTCGAACCCACGACCTGCTGATTACAAATCAGCTGCTCTAGCCAGCTGAGCTACATCGGCTTTTATTTTGAGAGCGCAAATTAAAGACTATTTTTAGTTACTACCAAATTAAATTTCACTTTTTTTTAATAAAAAAGCTTCAATTTACATTGAAGCCTTTAAAACAAGAATAATTTTACATAAAATAGAAGAAAATTGAATGATCATTTCCGTATTCTATATTTTAGAAACGTTAATTTATTTTATTTGTTGCTTTCCTATTTTTTAATTTTTTAAAAATTTCTATATGTGTCGTAAGTTAGAAATCTGCCAAAGCTTTTTTATAGGTGGTTAAACAACGTTCTCTAGCAGATTTATGTTCTACAATAGGAGCAGGGTATGTAAGTTCTTGAAAGTCTGGAACCCATTTTTTGATATAGTTTAAATCTTTATCAAATTTTTTAATTTGAGTAGTTGGGTTAAATATTCTAAAGTAAGGCGAGGCATCCACTCCTGTACCTGCAACCCATTGCCAATTACCTATGTTGCTGGCTTGTTCGTAATCGTGTAGTTTTTCTGCAAAATAGGCTTCTCCCCATCTCCAGTCTATTAATAAATGTTTGCAAAGAAAACTACCTACCAACATTCTAATTCTGTTGTGCATAAAACCTGTTTGGTTTAATTCTTTCATGCCTGCATCTACTAAAGGATAACCTGTTTCGCCGTTACACCAAGCTTTAAATTCTTCCTCATTATTTCTCCAAAGAATTCTATCATATTTTGGTTTAAAACTCTCTTTAACGGTATGTGGAAAATGCCATAAAATCTGCATAAAAAACTCACGCCAAATTAATTCTTTTAAGAAAGTAATGTTGTTGCTTTTAGATGCATCGTCAACCATTTTACGAATACTAACAGTACCAAAGCGTAAATGTGTGCCTAATTTAGAGGTACTATCTTTTGCAGGGAAGTTTCTAGTTTCTTCATATGTATCAATTAATTGAGATGTTACTTTGTATGAAGTAACTTTTATAGTAGATTCTATAAAACCAATGGCTTCTAATTTTAAAATAGCTTGATTTTCGCTTTTGATAAAATTCTCTAGCAATGTTTCTGATGGAAAAAATTGAATTCCCTTAAAATGAAACGCTTCTATCCATTTTTTAGAATAGGGTGTGTAAACTTTATACGGTGTCCCATCTTTTTTTACAATTTCATTTCTTTCAAAAATTACTTGGTCTTTATAGGTTTCAAAATTGATGTTTTTTGTTGATGAAAATTCCTTAATATCTAAATCTCTTTTTATCGCATAAGGTTCATAATCATGATTTGTAAAAACGGTATCAATGGTATGTTTTTCTGATAAAGAGTTGAAAATTTCTTTAGGTTTTCCGTGATAAACTTCTAAAACGCTACCTACTCCTATTAATTTTTTATGAATATTCTCTATTTCTTGATGAATAAATGAAACACGAGCATCCTCTTTATTTAATTTACTTAAAATTTCTTCGTCAAAAATAAAAATTGGTAGTACTTTTTTTCCGGAGTTTAATGCATGATACAATCCGCAATTATCATCTAAACGTAAATCTCTTCTAAACCAAAAAATATGTATTGCTGTCTTCATTTATTGTTGTTATCTAATTTCTATAGATTAAAAATTTATTTAATTGGTGGGTAGTATTGTCCAAAAAGTTCAATTAATTTTTTTTGTCGGTATTCAAAGATTTCTTCTAATTTAGGTGCTACTAGTATTGGGTTTGCTATTTGACCTAAAATACCCATAGGAACTTTATAGTCTATAATGTCTTCCATTTCTACGCCACCTTCAATTTCTTTGATAAAATGTTTGTGATGCCATAATGCGTAAGGTCCAAAACGTTGTTCATCTACAAAATATTCATTTTCTTTTACGTGTGTAATTTCGGTTACCCATTTTGTTTTTATCCCAAGAATTGGGGTAACAATATATTGTATAATCTGACCAGCAAACATGGGTTTTTCTGCTCCCGAAAGAATGTCAAAACTCATATAAGTAGGTGTAATTACTTTTAAGTTTTTAGGGCTAGATAGAAACTCCCAGGCTTTTTCTAACGTAATTGGTAATTTTTGTTTTCTGTGGAATGTGTATATTTTCATGTTAATTATGAATTAGAATGTAGAGGTTTAATGAAGTTGCAATACAAAGCCAAATCATGTATGGCAATAGTAGATATTTATAACCACCTGTTTTGTTACTTATTTTAAAGAAATAATAAAATAATGTAGCGGTAAGTAATACAATTGATATCAAGCCAATTAATACTAAATGTTGATTGAAGAAAATGTAGTTCCAACTAACGTTTAGAATAAATTGAATTATAAAAACGGAAAGTATTTTTGAGTTGTAATTGGTTGTAAATTGTTTACCTAAAAAGATAGAAAAGCAAATCATAATAAATGTCCAAGCAATTCCAAATACAATTCCCGGTGGTGTCCAAGGAGCTTGGTTTAGATTTGTGTACCAATCGGTAAGTGGTCCGTTATTCATTAACCAGCTTCCAATAGCTAGGGCTCCAAAATTAATTACTAAAAATAATAATGTAAGTTTTACTTGCTTCATGAGTGTATTATTTAGATTGTAAATACTCAATTTTTTTTTAAAATCTTATTTGCTTTTAGATGGCTTGTCGCAATATTTTCTATTAATAGCTTGTAATTTAAAAGCTTATTCATTGGCTATTTGTAAGAATCTTGTGGTTTTTTTATTTCAATTTTCTTTTTAAATATACAACAGAGATCTTTATTATTTTAGGTGTTTTGTTATTTTTGAACTCAACGGATTTGTAATTGAAAAATAATAATCAACTAATTCTCCTTCTGGTGAGACTAAATATTTTTGAAAATTCCATTTTACAGAAGAACTTTTTTTATTATTTAATTTCTTAGATGTTAGCCATGTGTATAACGAATGTTGGTTTTCTCCTTTTACATCAATTTTTTCTGTAATTAAAAAGGAAACACCGTAATTTACTTCACAAAACTCTTCAATTTCAGAAGAGGATCCAGGTTCTTGTTTTCCAAACTGATTACAAGGAACACCAATTACAACTATTTTATCTTTATATGTTCTATACAACTCTTCTAAGTCTTTGTATTGCGGTGTAAAGCCGCATTTAGAAGCTACGTTTACAAAAAGAATGTGCTTGCCTTTAAAATCTGACAAAAGAATAGGGGTATCCTGGAGACTATTAATCTCTATATTGTAAATATTCATATACTTTTGATTTATTTATATTTTAAAACTGACAATTCCGCAGTCTAACTCAAAAATTTGGCCAGAAATAGCACTCGCTTTTTCTGAGATTAAGTAAGATGCTAGGTCTGCAACTTCCTCAGGTGCTAAATATTTTTTTAGAGGATGACGTTCTTTTATGTTTTCAATCATTCGCTCATTGCGCAATAACTTAGAGGCTAACTCTGTATCTGTTACCGTTGGTGCAATGGCATTTACACGAATTAATGGTGCTAATTCTGCTCCTAAAGATTTAGTTAATCCTTCTACGGCAGATTTTGCAGTGGCTACACTTGCGTGAAAAGGCATTCCTAATTTTGCAGCTACTGTGCTAAATAATAGTATGGAAGGTTTGTTTCCTTTTTTTAAAGAGGGTAAATAATGTTGAATTGCTTTTACAGCACCAATTACATTAATCTCAAAGTCTTCTCTGAAATCATTTAATTTTAATCTAGAAATTGGTTTTAGGTTGATGCTTCCTGGGCAATAGATTATAGTATCTATTGCATCTATTTCAGGTAAATCATCTGTAAGGATATCACAAGTAAAGTGATTGAGGTTAATGTGGGAAAGTAAAGGAGCTGTTCTACTGATATTTATAATTGAATTTTCATCAATTAAACTATCAATAATAGCTTTTCCAATTCCTTTACTTCCTCCAATTACTAAAATTTTATTCATTTGCTTTTAAGGTCTTCCTTTTAAGCGCTTTTCAATTTTTTGTTTAACTGCTGTAAGGCGCTTCATTTGATCCATTATTTCAAGATCTTTTTCTGCTTTATATACTTCATTTAGCTCTAAAATTAAGGCTTTTACCTCTCTAGAAGCTACAATTCTATCACTAGTTGTTTTAAATGAGAACTTTCTATGTTCAAATTCTTCCGCTCTTTCTAATAAGTTCATTCTATGTTTCTCTTTTTTGATCTATAATTTGTGAATATAATTATAAAAGTTAGAAAAACAAGAGAAATCTGTAATTATTATGCAGTTAACGGTTTTCCTTTTAAACGTCTCTCTATTCTTTGTTTTATAAGGGTTAAACGTTTCATGATATCCATAATTTCAGAATCTTTATTCTTTTTGTATACCTCGTTTAAGTCTAATATTAAAGCTTTTGCTTCTCTAGCTGCTAAAACACGATCACTTGTAGTTGGAAATCTCATTTTTCTAGTTTCAAACTCTAATGCTTTTTTAATTAACTCCATAATTTAATTTTTCTGTATTGAACATTTAAATCTTCCTTTTTGGAAAGTTCTTAACTTTAAATGTTTTGTTTTTCTTCCCTGAACCTTTTTTCTCCACATTACAAAGCTTTTAGGCTTCATTTCTTTTCGCATTAAATCAATTACTTCTTGTTCTTTTAAGCTGAATTGATATTTTATTGCTTCAAAGGTGGTTGTATCTTACCAGGCGATTTCTATTATACGGTCAATAGTTGTGCCGTTTAATTGCTTCGTGTATAGATTTATCTTATAGTTCTATAGAAGTAACTTTTTATTACTTTAATATGTTTACAGCATTCAACGACCATAAACATATTAAAATAAATTACTTTTTTCTATTATTAAAAAATATATAAAGAAATCAGAGGACTATGTTTTTTATTAACAGTCATTTACAATTCAAAGGTAATAAATGTTTAACTGATATGCAAAGTAATTAAACAAAATTAACGTTTTAAATGATTGTGTTTTTTATTTTGATAAAACTTTGTAAAGTTAAATAGTTTTTAAGTGAGAAATAATGAGCTTCTAAATAATTTGTCGCTATGTTTTTTTGTGAATTTTTCTAAATTGATTATAGATAAAGATGCTTATAAGCTTTGTAAATAAAAGGGGCGTCTTTAAATGCGGTTATTTATTAAGCGTCTTTATTTATATTGTTAATCATACCGTTAAAAACAAACCAATGAAAAGGCATTACGGCATACCAATAGAGTCTACCCGCTAAACCATGAGGTCTAAATGTTGCTGTTTGATATAATTTTCCGTTATCAATTTTAAACTCTAACCAAGCTTCACCAGGCATAATCATTTCTGCATAGAGTAAGAGTTTTCCGTTTTCTTTATCAGCATAAATTACTCGCCAGAAATCTAAAGCGTCACCTACATTTAATTCTGTAGGGTGTCTTCTGCCTCGTCGTAAGCCTGCTCCTCCAAAAAATTGATCTAAGAAACCACGAATTTTCCATAGAAAAGTACCATAGTACCAACCTGTTTCTCCTCCAATTGCCCAAATTCTATCTAATGTTCTTTTTTTATCTTTTACAACTCTTACTTTATGATCTTTAAAACAGCCATATTCTGGAACGTTTACAAACTCGTGGACAAAGTTTTTTAATTTACCACTACTTATATAAGAATCTTTCCAACTAGAAACAATACTGTTTTGTTCAATTTTTTTAAAAGCTAATTTTACAGCTTCTTTGTAAGGCATTGGGTTTACATCTAAAATGGTATTAATGTTACTTTTGTTTCCAATAACTTCTACGCCCATAGAATTTACTAAAGAGCTTGCTAGTTTATAAGAAGTAGAGGTTACAAAGTAGAGCCAATAAGAAGATAGTTTTGGCGTCATTACGGGCACTGTTAAGATGTGTCTTTTTAGTTTTCTAACTTCTGCAAATTGCAGTAACATTTCTTTATAAGTTAAAATTTCGGGTCCAAAAATATCGTGTGAAGTATTATATAATTCTTTTTTATTTAATGCTTTATGTAAAAAAGATAAGACATCTCTAATAGCTAAAGGTTGTGTTTTTGTATTTAACCATTTAGGAGCTATCATTGCAGGTAATTTTTCTACAATGTCTCTTATAATTTCAAAAGAAGAACTACCGGATCCTACAATAATTCCTGCCTTAAAAGTGGTTAAGGCATATTTGTCTGACGCTAGTGTAATTTCTACGTTTTTTCTAGATAATAAATGTTTAGACAGCTTGGTGTCGTTGGTTATTCCGCTTAAATAAATAACTTGTTTTATGTTTGTTGTTTCTGAAAAACGTTTAAAATTGAGTGCGCATTTTTCTTCTAAAAGATGAAATTCTTTTGCAGAATTAGACATTGAGTGAATTAAATAATAAGCGGCGTCTATATCTTTCGTTATATTAAGAAGACTGTCGTTGTCTAAAAAGTCAGCTTCAACTAATTGAATATTTTTTTGATTTCTGTAATAATTTTCAGCTCTTATTTTATCTCTTACAGGGCAAATTATAGTATGTCCATCATTTAATAATAACGGAATTAAACGTTTACCAATATAGCCAGTTGCACCTGTTACAAGAATTTTCATAGACTTTGTTCTTTTTTTTTGATACGAGAATTATTTCTTTAATTTGGGTTTGGAATAACAGTCTAAACCATTAATTAATTGAAACAACATTCCTTTTAGATAAATTGATGACCCATCTTTTTCTAACAATTTACCTATTATATAAAACTCTTCTTGATATTTTGTTGATGTAGGATGTGCGTCTTCAATACTATTTTCATAAATATGATTGATAGTAAAGATAGCATTTTCTTTTATGTTTTTATAAATATCTGTTGGGGGTAATTTTAGGCTTTAAAATAAAGTAGGGGAGCTTAAAGCTAGGGTAACTGTTTATAAGTTTTATTTTATAAACAGCTGTTCTAGGTCTTGGATATTCTTATGATTAAAAAAGGCTCTTACAGCGATTTAAAATTATTGATTTTTATATCTTTTGCTTTTAAATCGTGCATTAAATTATACAAGCCAAAAAAGGTTCTATTAATATAAATAAAGTGTTTAGATCCTCTGTTTCCATTCATATCTTTTAGTTCTGTACTTTTTGCGTATTTAGCACCCAAGTCAGAAAGTTTACCAAAGAAAACGTCATCAGAAAAATCGAAAGTTTCTTGGTGAAATGGCTGCGTAAATAAACTTAGCATCTCGTGAAACATAGCTCTAAAAAATACGAGTTCTTCGTTAGAATCATCCTCTCTTAATATTTCTAACTGAAATAATTTTTCTTCAAAAAACGTAGGGTTGGCTATGTTATCTTTTTGAGCTAATTCAAAATAAGGCACATAAAAGTCTTCTGGAATGGTTTTCATACAACCAAAATCAATGACAATTAATTCGTTTTCTGGTGATATTAAAAAATTTCCAGGATGCGGATCTGCATGTACTTTTTTTAATTTATGAATTTGAAACATGTAAAAATCCCACAAGGCTTGTCCTAATTTATTTGCAACTTCTTGGTTGTCTGTGTAAAATTCTGATAAATGGACACCGTGCATCCAATCCATCGTTATAATTCTGTCAGATGATAATTCAGGATAATAATTTGGAAAATTTAAATTAGGAATGTGTTTACAAGCGGCAACTATTGCCTGACTTTGTTCTACCTCTAATATATAATTGGTTTCTTCAACCAATTTGTTTTCTACCTCTTTAAAATATTTATCAGAATCTTTTCCTCTTATATTAAACATTTTTATAGCAATAGGTTTCACTAAAGCTAAATCTGAAGCGATACTTTGTGCAACACCTGGGTATTGAATTTTTACAGCCAATTCTTTTCCGTCCTTTTCTGCTTTATGAACCTGACCAATACTTGCTGCATTTATAGAAACAGTATTAAATTTGTCATAAATTTCATTTGGGTTTTTTCCAAAATACCTTTTAAATGTTTTGGTTACCAACGCTGGTGAAAGTGGAGGTACGGAGAACTGAGAAAGAGAAAATTTTTCTACATACGCTTGTGGTAAAATACTTTTTTCCATACTCAACATTTGAGCTACTTTTAAAGCACTTCCTTTTAAGGTTTTTAACCCATCATAAATATCTTCAGCATTATTTTCATTTAAACGTGCTTTTGCTTCCTCTTCTGTTTTTGTTATTTTATCTCCATAATATTTAAGATAATTTACTCCAATTTTAGCACCAGTAGTAACTAATTTAGAAGCTCTCTGAATTTTAGAAGTTGGTATAGAATCAATTGTTTTCATAGGCTGCTTAGTTAAAATTTACTTTTTCTTTTAAAATGAATTTTCCAAAATCGATAATGCTTTGTAAGGGTTTAATGTCCATTAAGTCAAAGCGAGCATTGGTTGATTTTTCAATAAAAATATCCGTTTTTTCAAAGGATGGGGAAACGTCATCTAGCCAAAACTTCATAGTTACTAATAAATGAAACCAAGAAGATTCTTGAATAGATTTATCTTGTATTTTTTCTAACTTTTCGTGTTTTAAGTCTATTTTTTCTATGCCAATATTTTTAACGTAGCTGAGGTAGTTTTCTCTTAATTTTTTTAGTGATTTTAGTTTCTTAAAATCTTTTTTGCTGTTTTCTAACGCATACACAACATAACTTCTATTTGCAGTTAGTATTTCGAAAAAAGTAAAATAAAAACTGAGTAATTTGTTTCTTGCATCAAAGTTTTCATAGTCTTCACTTTTAGCTAAAACAGTTATGGTGTGATTAAAAAATTCAGAAAAGATAGCTTCTTCAATAGTTTCAAAAGAACTATAGAATTTATAAAAATCAGCTTCATCAAAATTATTTTCTTTCGCAAAACTATATACAGACTTTGGTTGGTGGTTGTTTTCTAAGACAAATTCCATATACCAAGATATTAAATTGTCTTTTGTAATATTTTTCTTTTTTGCCATAATCTTTTGATATTTATGCAAATATACAATTGTTTAACAATATCTTTGTTTTGTTAAACAATAATTTTATGTTAAATTAAATTGAGAGATTTAGAATTAAAAGAATAAACATCAATAGAATCTCTATATTTGTGTGCAATCTTAATTTATTATTGATGAATTTTAATTTGAAAACAGTATTAATTACCGTACTATTATCAATAACTCTTTTTAGTAGTTGTGATAAAAAACAGTCAGAAAAAAGTAAAAAAATAACAGTACAAAGTAATGCTTTAGCTCAACAGGTTAAAACACCAGAAGGTATGGTGTGGGTTTCAAGCAAAACGTTTTTAATGGGTGCTAAAGAAGGGGATAAATATGCGATGCAGCGAGAAAAACCAGCTCATAAAGTAACGGTAGATGGTTTTTTTATAGATACTCATGAAGTGACTAACAAACAATTTCGAAAATTTGTAGATGCAACTAAATATGTTACTGTTGCAGAGAGACCAATAAATTGGAATGAAATTAAAAAAGATTTACCAGCAGGAACAGAAAAACCTGCAGATTCAATATTACAACCCGGAAGTTTAATTTTTAACAAACATGCTAAAGGAGTTGTTTCTATGGCGAATTATGGACAATGGTGGAAATGGCAAATTGGTGCAAATTGGAAACAACCAGAAGGACCTGGTAGTTCTATTAAAGGGCAAAATAATTTTCCTGTTGTGCATATTGCTCAAGAAGATGCTTTGGCGTATTGTAAATGGTCTAATAGAAGGTTGCCAACAGAAGCAGAGTGGGAATCTGCAGCGCAAGGTAAATTTGAAGATAATATTTTTACTTGGGGAAATAAAGCAGAAGATTTAAACGCGAATGCAAATACATGGCAAGGTAAATTTCCCACAGAAAATATTTCTGAAGATGGGTTTGATTATATTTCTCCTGTAGGATCTTATCCTGCAAATAATATTGGTTTGTATGATATGGCTGGTAATGTTTGGGAAATGACAACCGATTTATTTAATGTAAAATATTATGAAACTTTAGATCCTTCTGTGGTTTTAACAAACCCTACAGGAGCAGATAAATCGTATACGCCAAGTAATCCGTATCAAATAGAGTATGTTATGAAAGGCGGTTCTTTTTTATGTCATGCATCTTATTGTGCTAGTTTTAGAATTTCAGCAAAAATGGGTATGGAGCCTAATTCTGGTTCAGATCATATTGGTTTTAGAACAGTTGTTACTAAAAAAATGTTGCAAGAATAAATTCTTCGTTTAGGTATTTTTTAAATTGTCCCTTACTATTTAATGATGGTAAGGGACAATTTTTTATAAGTATTTATTACATTAAAAAAGATTTTTATTTTAATGAGCTGTTAAATTCACTCTAAATTTAGTTACTAAGCTTATTGGAAATGCATATGTTGAGTATAAGTTGTTAGAAAACGATTGAAATAGCTCTTTTTAAGAGTTGTTGATTTTTATGATGAAAGAACTTTTTTTAATATAGATTTTACTTAAACAATGCTTAATTAACCGATAAGTATACTTCATTGCGTAATTTTCTTTAAAAACTACTAAAATCTATAAAAGAGACGTTAACTTAAAAATTTACGTAAACGTTTACGTAAATTTTTAAAGTTGTAGTAAAATACCTTTAAAGTATTGTGAATATTGGTTTTTTTATACAATAAAATCTAAATATGAAAAGCAATATTAAATTGTTAATTTATACGGATTTCTCATTTTTTATTACAAGTAAATGCAAATTTGATACTTTTGAGAGGTATAATTATTCGATTATCTAAAAGACATTTATTTGTTTTGTCAACTTAAAAATCAACTAAGAAACTATTAATTATGAAAAAACGTATTTTAAAATTCAATTAGGAATTTTCATTATGATTGGTTCTAATGTTTTTTTTAAATATTACAGGGAATGTTGAGTGAGACTCAGGGCCTATAACAGAATTTGCTGTTATTGTAAAAGGTTCTATTAATTGAATATTAACAGGTTTTGATGTGAATTTTAGTTTTAAAGGAACTAATTAGGTGGTTGGTTAATGATGTGGTTTACCATATAGTAAATCCAAATACAACAACAGCAAATGGGCAGCCTTACCCTTTTAATGATGAATTTTATTTTGCTTTTGCTTTATCTGTAGGTGGTAATTTACCGAGTGTAAAACCAACTATACAAGATTTTCCAGATTATTTAATTATTGATTACGTGAGAGTTTATAAAGCAAATTAATAGATAAAGAATGTTATTTGAATTTATTGGTTGTCACTTAAATAGATTATTAATTGTATTACACTTATAACTTAAAACAGTATCGTTAGATGAAAAAATCATTATTTGTTGCTTTTGTTGTTTCTTTAGGAGGTTTTTTATTTGGTTTTGATGCCGGAATTATTTCTGGTGTAATGTCTTATGCTGGTCCCGAATTTAATTTAACAGATGCTCAATTAGGTTGGGCGGTAAGCTCACCATCATTTGCAGCAATGATTGCAATGTTAGTATCAGGCAGGTTAAGTGATATTATTGGTCGAAAAAAAATATTAATTTTAGTAGCACTGCTGTATGCCGTTTCAGCAATATTATCTGCTTTAGCAACTTCTTTTGAAATGCTTTATATAGCAAGAATGATTGGAGGGGTGGCTTTTGGAGCCGCTTTAATACTTGCGCCTATCTATATCTCAGAAATATCATCTTCAGAAAATAGAGGGAAATTAGTATCTATTCAGCAATTGAACATTGTGTTGGGCTTTTTTGCCGCTTTTTTAAGTAATTATTTTTTTAATAAGGTTTTTACTTCTGGAGAGAGTACCTTTTTAAACCAAGATAACGTTTGGCGTTGGATGTTGGGAGTTGAATTGTTACCAGCATTATTATACTTTTTTTTATTGTTTTTTGTACCAAAAAGTCCAAGATGGTTATTCCTAAAAAAGAAAAATCAAGAAGCAACTTCTGTTTTAATTAATATACACGGTAAAACTTTTGCAGAAAAAGAAGTAGTAACAATTTTAGATGGTTTAAAATTATCAGAAAATAATGAAAAGATTAGAATAAAAGATTTATTTAAACCATCATTAAAGTATGTATTGATTGTAGGGCTTACCATTGGTATACTGCAACAAATTACAGGTATAAACGCAATTTATTTTTATGCTACTTCTATTTTTAAACAAACTGGTATTGGTACAGATGCAGCTTTTGCATCCGGAATATTATTAAGTTTAACAACATTAGTATTTACTGTGGTGGCAATTTTACTTATAGATAAAATTGGAAGAAGACCGTTGCTGTTATTTGGCACTTTGGGTATTTCAATTAGTCTGTTGTTATGCGCATATGGCTTTAACCAGGCAACTTATAAATTAACTACAAAAAAGATAGCTCAACTTAAATTTCCTAGCAAAGAGAACTTACTTCAATTTTCAGATAAAACTTTTACAAATGATGTGTCATTTAAAAATACAATGAAATCTACTTTAGGAAATAAAGTGTATTTAGAAAACGAAGGAGATATTTTAGAGGTAGCAACTACCATGAATGCAACATTGGTTTTAATTGGTGTTTTAGGATTTATTGCGTGTTTTGCTTTCTCTCTAGGGCCAGTAATGTGGGTAATGTTGTCTGAGTTATTCCCTAACTTATATAGAGGTTTAGCAATAGGTTTTATAGGATTCGTAAACTCTTTTGTTAGTTGGGTTGTTCAGTTAGTTTTTCCATGGGAATTATCTAATATAGGTAATACATTGAGCTTTTTTATATTTGGAATAATCGCGCTTATTGGCTTTTTTATTATGTTAAAAATATTACCAGAAACTAAAGGAAAATCCTTAGAAGAATTAGAAATTGAACTTTTGAAATAGAAATGAAAAATTATATAGAAAACCCAATCTTAAAAGGATTTAATCCAGACCCATCAATATGTAGAGTTGGTGATGATTATTATATTGCAACTTCAACATTTGAATGGTTTCCAGGTGTGAGAATTCATCATTCTAAAGATTTAAAAAACTGGAATTTAGTTGCCCATCCATTAAATAGAGAATCTCAATTAGATATGAAAGGAGTGCCAGATTCTTGTGGGGTTTGGGCGCCATGTTTAAGCTATAGTAAAGGTCTTTTTTATTTAGTTTTTACCAATGTAAAATCATTTGATGGTGTCTGGAAAGATACCCCAAACTTTGTGGTAACGGCAAAGGATATTAAAGGAGATTGGAGTGAGCCTGTTTATTTAAATTCAAGTGGTTTTGATGGATCATTTTTCCATGATAGTGGAAAAACTTGGTTCTTAAATATGCTAGTAGATCATAGAAAAGAAAAGTTTTTTGGGGGTATAGAATTACAAGAATACAATTTAAAATCTAAAGCTTTAGAAGGAGATGTTTTTTATTTAACAGACGGCACTAAATTAGGCTTATCAGAAGGTCCTCATTTATATAAACGTAATAATTATTATTATTTATTATTAGCAGAAGGAGGAACAGAATACAATCATGCTGCGACAATATTAAGATCTAGAAATATAAAAGGTCCTTTTGAAGAACATCCTCAAAACCCAATATTAACCTGTAAGAACGAAGAAAATCATCCTTTGCAAAAAGCAGGACATGCTTCTATGGTAGAGACTCAAGCTGGAGATTGGTACATCGTTTTTTTAATAGGGAGGCCTTTAAGTGTAAGAGGTAGGTGTATTTTAGGAAGAGAAACTGCAATAGAGGAAATAATATGGGAAAATGATTGGCCAATATTAAAATCTAAAACGAATTTACCTAGAGTTAAAATACCTATGGCAGATTTAAAGGAATTTAAATATAGTAAAGGTGATTTTCATGACGATTTTAACTCTACAATACTTCCTAAAGATTATCAATCATTAAGAATTCCTATAAACGAGAATTGGTTATCGTTAAAAGAAAGACCAGGTTTTTTAAGATTAAAGGGTAAGGAGTCTTTAAGTTCATTACATACGCAAGCAATAATAGCAAAAAGATTACAACATCTAGAAGCAGAGGTATCAACGGCTATAGAATTTGAACCTGAAAATTTTCAACAACTTGCCGGATTGGTGCTATATTATAATACAGGGCATTATCACTATTTACATATTACAACTAATGGAATAGATAAATATATTTCTATAATTTCTTGTAATTATTTTATAACAAAAGAGCAAGATGAAAAATATATTATAACTGGAAAAAAAAGTGTTGTTTTAAAAGCAACAATTATTAGAGAGAAACTTCAATTTAGCTTTAGTTTAGATGCTGTAAACTTTAAAAATATCGGGGTAGTTTTAGATATGAGTATTTTATCTGATGATAATGTAAGGGATGGTAGTGAGCGTTATAGACCTGCTTTTACAGGAAGTTTTATAGGGATTTGTTGTCAAGATTTAAAAACGAATAAACTTCATGCTGATTTTGATTGGTTTGAATATAAAGAAATAATACAAAAAAAATAAAATTATGAATTTAAAAACGATCACACTTATTGTCTTTTGCGTCCTTTTTTATCAATGTAAATCTAACGATACAAAAGAGAATAAAGAAGATTCTTTAGAGGTTAAAAAAGATAGAAAACTTGCAAAATTTGAACCTAAAGAAGGAGTGTTACTATTTGTAGGGCAAGAGTTAGAAGCGGTTGGGGGTCTAAAAGATTATAATGATGGTTATTTAGATCATTATAAAAAACCTGCAGGATGGACGACTTATACAAGCATCAACCCTGGAGACAACTCCTTTGGTTTTACTCATAAAGGTCTAGATGGTCTATGGAGTACCGATGATTGGGGGGATAATGATTATAATGCTACTTTACAATTAGAAAGTTCAAATTTTAAAAATATGGCTCTAGCTATAGGTTTAGCTTTTGTAAATCATGAAGAAAAAATAGCAAACGGAACTCATGATAAATACATAAATAAACTTGGTGATTTTCTATTGTCTTTAGGAGATCGTCCTGTTTTTTTAAGAATAGCTTATGAGTTTGATGGAGAGCCATGGAATCATTATGATAAAAAAAATACGATAAAAGCATATAGAAGAATGGTAGATATGCTTCGTGCAAAAGGTGTAACGAATACTGCTTTTGTTTGGCAGTCTACAGGATTTATGTCTAGTCTAAATGAATTGGAAGATTGGTATCCTGGAGATAATTATGTAGATTGGTTAGGGTTTTCGTTTTTTAACGGTTGGAAAAAACAAAATATGATTGAATTTGCAAGAACTAAAGGAAAGCCTGTTTTTATTGCAGAAGCTTCACCAACTTCTTCTGATAAAATTTTAGATCCAGAAGAAAATAAAGGAATTACAAAAAAAATGAACCTTTCAAATCCACAGGAAGCAGAAATGGCATGGAACGAATGGTTTGTTCCTTTTTTTAATACAATTGATAATAATTTAGATGTTGTAAAAGCCGTTAGTTATATTAATTGTCATTGGGATGCGCACCCAATGTGGCAAAACAACCCTACCTTTAAAGGGATAGATGCACGCTTAAATTTAAGCGATACTATTAGTAAACGTTGGGTAAAGAAAATATCTGAGAAAAAATACATCCAGTCATCACCAAATTTGTATCATGAATTGTATAACAATTAAGGTAGTTTTAAAACTAGGTCTTTAATTTTTTACAACAGAAAATGTATGAGACAATTAGAACAATATTGAGAGGTAATAAGGGTTTTTTGCTCATTTATAGGTAAGTAAATAAGCAACTATATTACTCAATGAAAACAAGTTTTAACATGTATTCTTGGGTAATTTAGACTCTTATGTTTATATAATAGTTGGTCATTTAAAGTAATTGATGTGTAGAGTTTCTTAAAATTAAACTTGTTTTAATTATTTTAGTTTCAAAAATATTATCACTATCGTTGGTGTCACTTTCAATGCGCTCAATAAGTTTTTCTGTAGCTTTTTGACCTATATAAACAGCGTGTTGATTTATACATGTAATTGAAGGGTTTACGTATTTAAACAAGTTTCCATTTGTGTATCCGATAAAAGATATTTCTTCGGGAATTTTATATCCTCTAGATTTTGCAATAAACATTGCTTCTATTGTAGATTGTTCTTCTAGTCCAATAAAGGCATCTACGGTATTATAATCTAATAAGGTTTTAATTTCTGTTTCAAAATCATACCCTTTTTTTATCAACACAATTAACTTTTCATTTAATGCAATACCATTATCTTTTAGTGCCTGTTTATAGCCATCTATCCTTAACCTTACAATTCCTAAATTATCTAGTACAGAAACAATAACTATATTTTTACAACCGGTTTTTATAAGGTACTCAGTAGCATTGTATGCACAATTAAAATCATCAACAATTATTTTATCACATTTAATACTATCTGCAACCCTGTCAAACATAACTATTGGACCTGCATCTTGTATAAAATTTTGTAAATGGGTAAAATCTTTTTTAGATTGTGTTTCTTCACATAACGAAATTAAAAGACCATCCACGGTCCCTTTTTCAAACATATTTGTTGATTCAATTTCTTTTTCTAAACTTCCATTAGTTATAATAATAATTATATTGTATCCTTTTTCATTAGCAATTTGTTCGATGCCACTAAATATTTTTACAAAAAAGTGATTTAATAAGGTAGGTATAATAACACCAATTGTTTTAGTCCTTTTATTCATTAGACTTAAAGCAATACTATTTGGTTTGTAATTATGTTTTTTTGCGTATGTTTTTATTTTTTCTTTGGTACTAATACTTATTTCATGGCTATCTTTTAAAGCTTTTGAAACAGTTGCAACTGATACATTAAATTCAGTCGCAATTTGTTTAAGTGTCATTCTTTTTTTCATAGCTTATTTTTGAAATTTAAACCTTGTAAAGCTAATTTAAAGAAAATAAATACAAAAAGAGATGATTTAAAATATATGTTTTATTGAGTGTGAAAAGTAAAAATTTTAAAACCGAATCAAGACGTATCTTTAATGTTTCTGATGTTTTTTGAATTATTAGGGATCAACACAAAAAGTTGTGGAGTAAAATAAAAAGGAAGAACTTTGACTTTTAAATTACTTCTATTTTGGATACTTCAATTGAGCTTATTAAATTATTACTACCAGAAATACTTGTTAACTATTTTAAACTTACCAAACACGAAGTTAAAAATGAAGAACTCCATTTCTATTTCACTGAGTTAAACACAATTCCTGAAGAATTTAAAACACTTAAATTAAGCTCTAAAGGATTTTTTCCAGAAGCCACTATTCAAGATTTTCCTATTCGAGGTAAAAACGTTTTTCTACATGTTATTAGAAGGCGTTGGATTGATGATAATTCTAAAAAATTAGTGATAAGAGATTGGCAGTTAGTAGCAAAAGGCACTAGAATTACTAGTGAATTTGCTGCTTTTTTAAAACAAATCAGTCTGTAATAATGCTACAAGTACATCTGTTGTAGCAACCTTTTACGGAGTAAGCCCTAGAAACTTACAGAGACAATACAAAGATTATTTAAGTGATTTTAAGCAATGGAACCAAAAACCACATGCTGAACAATGGTTGCTTTTTCCTGAAAATACTGGAAGCTATCTTTCCATAGATGAAACAGCATTTTCTAATGGAGATTTATATACTATCGTGACTAATAAAAATGCGAATGGAAAAAAAGGTGCTTTACTGGCCATGATTAAAGGCACTAAAGCAGAAGATGTTATTAGAATCCTTAATAAAATCTCTTTAAAACAACGAAAAAAAGTAAAAGAAGTAACCTTAGACATGGCAGCAAACATGGGGTTAATCGTTAAAAAATCATTTCCAAAAGCAGTACTAGTTATAGATCGATTTCATGTGCAAAAATTAGCTTTAGATGCTTTGCAAGAAATTAGAATTAAACATCGTTGGGAAGCAATAGATAAAGATAACGACGCCATAGAAAATGCTAGAAACAACTCCTTAAAATATGTTCCTAAACTACTACCAAATGGAGATACTCTAAAACAATTATTAGCTAGAAGTAGATACCTATTGTATAAATCTAGTAACAAATGGACTAACTCCCAACAAGAAAGAGCTGAAATACTTTTTAAAACTTATCCAGATATAGAAAAGGCATACAATTTATGTCAAAACTTATCCTGGATTTACAATCAAACAAAAGATAAAACCGTTGCCTTAACTAGACTTGCTAAATGGGATGAAAATGTAAGACAAGCGAAGTTTAAAAGCTTTAATACCATTGCTAGAACAATGTCTATACATTATCAGAATATACTCAACTATTTTGACAATAGAAGTACAAATGCTTCTGCAGAATCGTTTAATGCTAAAATAAAAGCATTTAGAGCACAATTTAGAGGTGTTAGAAACATCAAATTTTTCCTTTTTAGACTCTCAAATATTTATGCCTAATTTCTAAATCCCACAACTTTTGGACTTGATCCATTATTAGCCACTTAAAAGAGTTCTGTTTTTACTTACTATTTTTTTTAATACTCTTTGCTTAAATCTGAGTATTAGAAATAAGAGAATGCCCTGAAAGTGAGGTGTAATTTTAACGGATACTTTATTGGTTAAAATAACTGTAGGTATAAATGTCTTAAGTGTAAGGTAAAATGTACTTTTTTTGTTTAAAATCAATCAAGTTTTAGGATTGTTTAAAAACTTAAAAACCTTGATAATCATTTGATTATCAAGGTTTTTAAATACTGTGACATTTAAATCTGTCGGGGTGGCAGGATTCGAACCTGCGACCTCCTCGTCCCAAACGAGGCGCGATGACCGGGCTACGCTACACCCCGAAAATTGATACACTCAATTTGCGAGTGCAAATATAGAATAATATTTGTATATTTATTGAAATATTAATTTTATTTTTAAAAAAATGAAGCAATTTATTTATATTCTTATCATCTATTTCGGTGTTCTTGTATCTGGTTTTTCTCAAAGTAAAGAGTATGAGTTAATTGTGCCTGATTTAACGAATCCGTGGGGTTTTACTTTTCTACCAGATAACACTATGTTAATTACAGAAAAAGAAGGAAAGCTTATTCATTTTAAAGATGGTGTAAAAATAGAAGTACAAGGTGTTCCAGAAATTTACCTTAGAGGTCAGGGTGGGTTTTTAGACATTGAACTGCATCCGGATTATCAAAAAAATAACTGGATCTATTTTACCTACGTATCATCCGAAGGAACAGGAAGTGGAGGAAATACCGCTTTAATGAGAGCAAAACTAAAAAACAATCAATTAATAGATAAAGAAGTCTTGTACAAAGCGAGTCCTAATACTACAAGATCACAACATTTTGGCTCTAGAATAACTTTTGATGAAGAAAACCATGTTTATTTTAGTGTGGGAGATAGAGATAATAGAGATGAAAATCCGCAAGATATTACAAAAGATGGAGGGAAAATATATCGGTTAAATGATGATGGTACGATACCAAAAGACAATCCTTTTGTAAAAATAAATAATGCTAAAAAAGCAATTTATAGTTATGGGCATAGAAATCCACAAGGGATGAGAATGAACCCATTAACAAAAGAAATTTGGTCTCACGAACATGGTCCAAAAGGAGGTGATGAAATAAATATTATTAAGATTGGTAAGAATTATGGTTGGCCAAAAGTAAGTTATGGCGTTAATTATAGTGGTACTAAATTTACAGATAATACTTCTCTACCAGGTATGGAAAACCCCATTTATTATTGGACACCCTCTATTGCGCCAAGTGGTATGGCTTTTATAAACAGTGATAAATATGGTAGCTGGAAAGGTAATTTATTAATAGGTTCTTTAAAGTTTCAGTATTTAACAAGATGCATATTAAAAGGAAATAAAGTTTTTAAAGAAGTAAAAATGCTAAAAGGTATAGGGAGAGTTCGCTCTATAGCGCAAGGTTTAGATGGATTTATGTATGTTGGTGTAGAAAATTTAGGAATTATTAAATTACTTCCAAAATAATATTTCAATTTTATAAACTTATTTTTCCATTGTTAAAACTTATAAACAATCGTCTTTTAAAGGAATAAAAAAGAATATTTTTGTTTCCTATAATCAAATAAATTTAATATGTCAGATACAATAGAAAAAATAAAATGTTTAATTATTGGTTCTGGTCCTGCCGGTTATACAGCAGCAATTTATGCAGCAAGAGCAGACATGAAACCTGTAATGTATACAGGAATGCAGATGGGAGGTCAATTAACAACAACAACAGAAGTTGATAATTTTCCGGGATATCCAGAAGGTACAGATGGTACTGCAATGATGACAGATTTACAAAAACAAGCAGAACGTTTTGGTACAGAAGTTCGTTTTGGATTGGTAACTAGTGTTGAGTTAAGTGATAAAGTTGGTGGAATTCATAAAGTTATTGTAGACGAATCTAAACATATTGAAGCAGAAACAATTATTATTTCTACAGGAGCTACTGCTAAATATTTAGGATTAGAAAGTGAACAACGTTTAATAGGTGGTGGAGTATCAGCTTGTGCAACTTGCGATGGTTTTTTCTATAAAGGACAAGATGTAGTAGTTGTTGGAGCAGGAGATACTGCTGCAGAAGAGGCTACTTATTTATCTAATATTTGTAGTAAAGTTACCATATTGGTTCGTAAAGATTTTATGAGAGCTTCTAAAGCAATGCAACATAGAGTTAATAAAACTAAAAATATTGAAGTTTTATACAACACAGAAATAGATGAGGTTTTAGGATCTAATGTTGTAGAAGGAGTTAGAGCAATTAACAATAAAACAAAAGAAACTACGAATATTTCTGTAACAGGTGTTTTTATAGCAATAGGACATACGCCAAATTCAGACTTATTTAAAGGAGTTTTAGATATGGATGAAACAGGGTATTTAATTACCAAAGGTAAATCTACAAAAACAAACTTACCAGGAGTTTTTGCTGCAGGAGATATTCAAGATAAAGAATATAGACAAGCAGTTACGGCAGCAGGTACAGGTTGTATGGCAGCTTTAGATGCAGAACGTTATTTAGGAGCCTTAGAATAAGTAACCTTATATTAGAGCATAAAAAAAGAGATTACATATTAATGTAATCTCTTTTTTTGTTTATTGATAATTGTCATTTCAAAATGAGCCTTTTCGGGCGATTGAAAAATCTTATTATCTTAGATAAATAAGATTATTTCAAAATTATTTTTCATTCCTTGTTTAGAAGGAAACTTTTAACAATAGTATTTTTATAATTCTTTTAAACAGTAGCAGAAGCTTTCATAGATTTTCTGTATGTAAAAGAATTAAAAATATTTCTTTTACCAAAATTGTTCATAGATTTTGCGTTTACAAATTTTCCAAAAAGTATTTTACTAACACCAAAGTATTCGTATTTATTTCCGTCTGTAAAAGTAACTTCTAATAACATACTTTTATGATGCCAGTCTGCAACTTGAAATTCTGTTATAGTTGTTTTGTAAGCATCTAAATTAGCTGCTTTTGTTTCTGGAGCGATACTAACTAAGAAATGATACCCATCTATAATTTGAGTACTCATTAGATCTGCTTCCTCTTTTTTAGAGTCATCAGTAAATTTATCTGGATGCCATTCCTTTACTAAACCTCTATAAGATTTTTTTAAATCTTTTAAATCAATAGCTCCTTCTACTCTAAAAAGTTTTTTATATTCTTTAATACGTTTCATTCGTGTGTTTTCAAATTGCGTGCAAAAGTACTGATATTAAATGGATTGTAGTGCAATAAAAGTTTATTAAATTATAAATAGAATTCTTTAAACTTTAATTTCATTTTATCATAAGGTATTTAGCTCCTTTGAAAACAGTTTTTTAATTGTTAAAGTTGATAGTTTACTGATTTTTATCATTTTATTATCATTTCTTATTTTGCATCTTTAGAAATATCTTTAAAGCATTTTATTATGAAAACAAGCATTTCTTATTACCAAAGCAAAAGTGAGTATCGTCTTTTTGTAACAAAATCATTTTCTAGTTTGGTAAAACTAAAAAAGGAAGATAATCAAACCGATTTTAATCAATTAGTTTTAAAAATTTTGCCAGAAATTAGAAATTATGTAAATCAAAGATTGAATACAGCGATAAAAAAAGGTCATTTTTCTAAAAAGAAATACAAAGCAGATGATATTATAGATCAACTTTTTATCACAATTTACGATACGATTGATGAGGTAGAAAATGAAGGTAATTTCTATTTATGGTTGTTTAAAAAAACAAATGATTTACTAGAGGATGTTATTGTTGAAGAAGAGTTTAATGAATTGTTTTTTAAAAACATTGATGATTATTCCAAGCCAGAATGGGATGAACTACAGGAAGAATTTAGTACAGATGGAGGAGGAGATTTAGTGTTGCTAGAAGAGTTAGATGATGCAACTTATAACCATAATGATTATAGCTTAGACCATGTATTTGTAGAGGATGATGAGAAAGATTTAGCTGATAAATTAGATACGCAGTTAGGTGAAGACAAAGTGAACGAACATATAGCATTAGTGCTGCACAATATGCCTGCTGCTATGCGAATTGTTTTCTATTTGTTTACAAATCAAAAATTAAAAATAGAGGAAATTGCAGAAATACAGAAAAAATCGATTCCTGAAATTGAAAAACTTCTAAGTGATGCTAAAAAAGCAATACAAAGAAGTTTGTTTAATAGATATTCTGTCGATCGTTAATGTTTTTAATTGATGTGTAAATCGTTTTTACAGCGAAGCAATTAACGGTATTGTTTATCATTTAAAATAACCAATATGTCTGTTTAAGCGGAGTTGATGCCTCTATCACTTTTTATAAGATTGATAAAAAAATGAACTTAATAAGAAGTGATTCTTTTATGTCGGATAGAGTCTTTTTGAGCATTTGTCCAATTATAGTTTCCTTCATAAATACCTTTTGTTTCCCAATCTCCATACATTGGGTTTGGCAAAACAATATATTTATTACCAAAAGAGGTATGCAAACTATCTGTGTTTTTGTTTCTTTTATCAGTAGTGCTATTTTCAAATATTGATGAAAAGTCAGATAAATTATCGCCAATAAGTAGCACTATTTCATGTGTTTTGTTCACAATACTTCTTCTTGTTCCTTTTTCACTACTGTTTGTTTTTAAAAGTACATGAGTTTCATCAGCAAAAGGAAAATCCTTTAATTGTAGGTTTTCGATGGTTTCTTTTGTCTGTGCTGCAGATCTGTTAGAAATATAAAATACAGCTACATTTTTACTTTTTGCATACTTAAAAAAAGCGAGTGCTCCTGGTATGGCATTTGCCTTTTTCTGGGCTACCCATTCTGCCCATCTATCTGAAGTGTAGTTTTCATCTAACTCAATTTGTTTGCCAGAATACGGACTATTATCTAAAAGAGTTTCATCTATATCAGTAACAATAGCAATTGGTTTTTTAGAGGTATTATTTGCAAGAATTTGATCTAAACGAAGTTGCGCTAAATTGTATGCTTGGTACGTTAATGCTTTGTATTCAGCTGCATTTTGAACCCATAATAAAGATTGAATGGTATGTTCTTTAATAGGAAGGTTGCCTGTAATTTGTTGTTTTATGGTTGTAATTTGAGTTTTACACCCAAAGAATATGAATGCTGCAAAAAGAGAAAAAAATATTTTATTTTTCATTGTGGCTTCTAATTTAGGAAATATGAAAGAGTTTCAAAATTAATATAATTTTAATTATTCTATGAATATTTAGAGTATAAAAAAACCATCATTAAAAATGATGGTTTTTACAACAAACAACTAATTTAATCTAAAATTAAGATTAATTTTTTACTATATTCTGATAGTCAGTTGAGTTTGAAGGAGAATTTGAAAACTTCGACAAACTCAATTTGACATCAAGAGATTCTTAGAAGCAGTATTTGTTTTCTGCTTTGACTTTTTCTGCTATTTCGTCACGTAAATCTACAATGTCTGGGTAGTTTTGGTACTTCGTAAAACGTTTTAAGCCCATTAACATCATACGTTGTTCATCACCTTCCGCAAAAGAAATAATACTTTCTTTTCCTTTTTCCTCAATAATATCTACTGCATGATATAAATATAATTTAGACATTGCAATTTGAACAGATTGTGCTTCTTTGCTAGTGCGTTTTACATTTTTTTCTGTTCTTAATATAGCTGATTCAGCCATGTAGATTTCAATTAAGATATCTGATGCTGCAATTAATAATTGTTGATGTGATTCTATTTCTTGACCATATTTTTGAAGTGCTGCACCTGCAACCATTAAAAATGTTTTCTTCAACTTAGCAATCATATGTTTTTCTTCAGAAAATAATTCAGAATAATCTGGAGTATCAAAAGAAGGTATTCCCATTAGGCTATTTGCAACTTCTGTTGCAGGACCTAATAAATCTACATGACCTTTCATTGCTTTTTTAATTAACATACCAACAGAAAGCATTCTGTTAATTTCGTTTGTTCCTTCATAAATACGAGCAATTCTTGCATCTCTCCAAGCAGATTCCATAGGTGTTTCTTCAGAGAACCCCATTCCACCAAAAATCTGAATTCCTTCGTCTGCACAATTTTGTATGTCTTCTGAAACGGCTACTTTTAAAATAGAACATTCAATAGCATATTCTTCTACACCTTTTAATTCTGCTTCTTGATGTGTGTTTCCTGCTGCTACTCTTAAAGCAATTCTGTCTTCAATATCTTTAGAAGCTCTATATGTAGCAGATTCACCAACATAAGCATTGGTTGCCATTTCAGCTAATTTTACTTTAATGGCACCAAAATCTGAAATAGGTGTTTTAAATTGTTTACGTTCGTTTGCATATTTTACTGCATGTGTAACAATTCTTCTTTGAGAATCTAAACAAGCAGCGGCTAATTTAATTCGTCCAACATTTAAAGCATTCATGGCAATTTTAAAACCTTCACCACGCCCTGCTAACATGTTTTCTACAGGAACTACAGTATCGTTAAAAAAGACTTGTCTAGTAGAGCTTGCTCTAATACCTAATTTATGTTCTTCCTCTCCCAATGTAATTCCATTCGGATTTTCCTTATCAAACTCAACAATAAAACCAGTAATATTTTTATCACCTTCTATGCGAGCAAAAACAATCATTAAACGACAAAAACCTGCGTTAGAAATCCACATTTTTTGACCGTTAATTTTGTATGACTTTCCATCAGCAGATAATTCAGCGGTAGTTTTACCAGAATTTGCATCAGATCCAGCACCTGGTTCTGTTAAGCAGTAGGCACCAAACCACTCACCAGTAGCTAATTTTGGTACGTATTTTTGTTTCTGTTCTTCGGTTCCATATAAAGTAATAGGCATAGTTCCAATTCCTGTATGTGCACCAAAAGCAGTACTAAAAGAACCTGTACCAGAAGAAATATAATCACACGTTAAAACGGTAGAAACAAACCCCATTCCCAATCCTTCATAAGCTTCAGGAACAGCTACACCTAAAAAACCTAATTCACCAGCTTTACGCATTACTTCTTCTGTAAGTGCAAAGTCTTTAGCTTCAAAGCGTGCTTTATGAGGAATGATTTCTCTATCATTAAATTCCATCACTGCATCTTTCATCATTTGTTGCTCTTCAGAAAAATCTTCTGGAGTAAATATATCTTCACAGTTTGTTTCCTTAACAAGGAATTGTCCACCTCTTAATAAATCTGCCATATTTTTGTTTTTTTAGATTATAGAAGAAAGAAAATAGAAAAAAGACCATTATTGGAGGTTCCTTTGAAATCCCATAGTCATCCGTTGGAATTCTTCTATTTTTTCTTCAATTTTTTTTAAATTAATTTCAGTAATATACTGCCTATGTTTTGCTACTAATAGTTGAGTTCCTAATTCAAAAGAAGAACCTAAAGAAATATCTAAGAAATGACTGAAAGATTTATTTGTTCTAGAAGAGCCTTCAGCAATATTACTTGGCATAGACACGGAACACCTACTTATTTGTGAACTTAAATCATATCTTTCGTGCTTTGGAAAGTTTAATAACAAGTCAGAAATATCATTTGTAATCTCTAAACCGAGTTTCCAAATTTTTAGATTCTTGTAATTATGTCTTTGTTTTGCACACATCTATTTATCTCTTATCTTTTTTCTTTGTTCTCTTTTTTATTTTATGAAAGAAACTCAAACACACCTGCAGCACCTTGTCCAGTACCAACACACATGGTTACCATTCCGTATTTGTTTTTCATTTCGCGCTTGCGCATTTCATCAAATAATTGCACAGATAATTTTGCGCCTGTGCAACCTAATGGATGACCTAAAGCAATGGCTCCACCATTTACATTTACAATGTCTTGGTTTAAATTTAGCTCACGCATTACTGCTAAAGACTGAGAAGCAAATGCTTCATTCAATTCAATTAAATCAATATCTTTTTGTTGCAAACCTGCTTGTTTTAAAACTTTAGGGATTGCAGCAACAGGACCAATTCCCATAATTCTAGGTTCTACACCCGCAGCAGCATAATTTACTACTCTGGCAATTGGTTCTAGATTTAATTCTTTCACCATTTCTTCACTCATTACCATTACAAAAGCAGCTCCATCACTCATTTGAGATGAGTTACCAGCAGTTACACTTCCGCCAGCAGCAAAAACCGGACGTAATTTATTTAAAATAGCTGTTGAGGTTCCTGCTCTTGGACCTTCATCTTTAGTAACTGTATATTTTTTTATAGCTTTCTTTCCGTTTTCATCTAAATATGTTTGTTCTACTTCTATAGGAACAATTTGATCTTGAAAACGATTTTCTGCTTGTGCTTTTAAAGCTTTCATGTGAGATTTAAAAGCAAATTCATCTTGGTCTT
This sequence comes from Polaribacter sp. NJDZ03, assembly GCF_019263805.1. Classification (NCBI taxonomy): domain Bacteria; kingdom Pseudomonadati; phylum Bacteroidota; class Flavobacteriia; order Flavobacteriales; family Flavobacteriaceae; genus Polaribacter; species Polaribacter sp. NJDZ03. The sequence continues at coordinate 1,653,023 of NZ_CP079195.1, read as the reverse complement.
TTCTAGAAACCTTAAATTGATTTGCTACCGCCTCTGCAGTGTTTCCCATTCCCCAATAATAATCTGCATGACCAGATTTAATGGTATCATAATTTAATTCTGGTTTAAAACCTGTCATCGGTACAGAGCTCATGCTTTCTGCTCCACCTGCAATAATACAACTTGCCATTCCTGCATTAATTTTAGCTGCTGCCATGGCAATGGTTTCTAATCCAGACGAACAGAAACGGTTTACAGTAACTCCAGGAACATCCACAGAGTTTAATCCTATTAAAGAAATAAAACGTGCCATGTTTAACCCCTGTGCTCCTTCTGGCATTGCGTTACCAACCATAACATCATCTATACGTTTTACGTCTAAATTTGGTAACTCTTTCATCATGTGCTGAATGGTTTCTGCACCTAATTCGTCTGCTCGTTTAAAGCGAAAAACACCTTTTGGAGCTTTTGCAACTGCTGTTCTATATGCTTTTACTATATATGCTTGTTTTGTCATTAGTATTAAGATTTTAGTATAAAGAATTAAGACTTAGTAAGTGATTTTTGAAGAGAGAAATTCATTCTTGTTACTTCAAGTATTTCATTTATAATGGGTCTTACATTTTCTTCAGTAATTAAATTTAATCTTTTAGATAAATATAATTGAGTTAATAATTCATAAGAAGAACCATTTGCAATTCCTAAAAATTGCTTAAATTCTCCATTGGTATTTCTTCCTGCTCCTTCAGAAATGTTAGAAGGTATAGAAACAGCACTTCTTCTTAGTTGAGATGTCAATCCATATTTTTCCTCTTTAGGAAAATTTATGGAAGCTTGATAACACTTTTCTGTTATATCCATTGCTTTTTGCCATATTTTCAAATCTTCAAACCTGTGCATATTAATTAGTATTAAGATTGTTAGTAATAAGAATTAAGTACAAAATATTATAGAAAACCTTTTTCATAAAGATGCTCAGTCTTAATACTTTGTTCTCAATACTTAATTCCTAAGTGGTTTCCCCGTCTTCAACATTGCTTGAATTCTCTCTAACGTTTTTCTTTCCGTACATAAACTCAAAAAAGCTTCCCTTTCTAAATCTAATAGATACTGTTCTGTAACTAAAGTAGGTTCAGATAAATCTCCTCCAGCCATTACATAGGCCAGTTTATTAGCTATTTTCATGTCATGTTCAGAAATATATTTAGAATGTTCCATAGAATCCGTTCCTACTAAAAACATACCCAAAGCTTGTTTACCTAAAACCTTAACATCTTTACGTCTTGCAGGTTGAGTATAACCACTTTCTGCCATTAATTTTGCGTGTGCTTTTGCAGTTGCTATTTGTCTCTCTTTATTAACAACAATAACATCTTTTCCTTTTTGAAGTAAACCTAAATCAAATGCTTCATACGCAGAAGTAGATACTTTTGCCATACCAATAGTTAAGAAGTTTTCTTGTAAAACGTTTAATTCAACGTCTCCTTTTTGAAAAGAATCTGATGCTCTTAAAGCCATTTCTTTAGAACCACCACCACCAGGAATTACACCAACTCCAAATTCTACTAATCCCATATAGGTTTCTGCAGCTGCAACAACTTTATCTGCGTGTAAAGAGATTTCACAACCACCACCTAAAGCCATTCCATGAGGAGCAGAAATAGTTGGTATAGATGAATATCGCATACGCATCATCGTATCTTGAAAATGTTTGATGGCATAATTTAATTCATCATATTCTTGCTCTACAGCCATCATAAAAATCATACCAATGTTTGCCCCAACAGAAAAGTTTGCTGCTTGGTTACCAACAACCAAACCTTGAAAATCTTTTTCAGCTAAATCTATTCCTTTATTAATACCGGCTAAAACATCACCACCAATCGTATTCATTTTAGATTGGAACTCTATATTTAAAATTCCGTCTCCAATATCTTCTATAACAACACCAGAATTTTTAAAAACTTCGTTTGATTTTCTAATGTTATCTAAAATAATAAAACCATCTTGACCCGGTTTTTTAGTTTGAGATTTAGAAGGAATATCATAAAAATAAGTAGCACCTTCTTTAACTGAATAGAAAGATTTAGAACCAGAAGCTAACATTTCTGTTACCCAAGTTGCAGGTTCTGCTCCTTCAGCTTTCATTAATTCAATTCCTTTTTCTACACCAATTGCATCCCAAATTTCGAAAGGACCATTTTCCCAACCGAATCCCGCTTTCATGGCGTCATCAATCTTATACAATTCATCAGAAATTTCTGGAATTCTATTTTGAACATACGCAAACATTGCTGCAAAGTTCTTTCTGTAGAATTCTCCAGCTTTATCTTTTCCTCCAACCAACACTTTAAAACGGTCAATTGGCTTATCAATCGTTTTCGTAAGTTCTAAAGTTGCAAATTTTGCTCTTTTAGAAGAACGATATTCTAAAGTATCTAAGTCTAAAGTTAAAATTTCTTTTTTACCTTCAGTATTTACTGTTTTTTTATAGAAACCTTGTCCGGTTTTACTTCCCAACCATTTGTTTTCCATCATTTTATTGATGAATTCTGGAAGTTTAAATAAATCGTGAGCTTCATCATCAGGACAGTTTTCATAGATTCCGTTTGCAACGTGTACAAGCGTATCTAAACCAACAACATCCACAGTTCTAAAAGTAGCAGATTTTGGTCTTCCAATAACCGGACCTGTTAATTTATCGACTTCTTCAACTGTTAAGCCTAATTCTTTTACTTGATGGAATAAAGATTGAATTCCGAAAATTCCAATTCTATTCCCAATAAAAGCAGGAGTATCTTTTGCTAAAACAGAAGTTTTACCTAAAAATTTTTCTCCGTACATCATTAAGAAGTCAGTAACTTCTTGTTTACAGTCTGGACCAGGAACAACCTCAAAAAGTTTTAAATATCTTGGAGGATTAAAAAAGTGAGTAACCGCAAAATGTTTCTGAAAATCTTCACTTCTTCCTTCATTCATAAATTGAATAGGAATACCAGAAGTATTAGAAGAAATAATTGTACCAGGAGTTCTGTATTTCTCTAGTTTATCAAAAACAATTTTTTTAATGTCTAGTCTTTCAACAACAACCTCCATAATCCAATCTACATCCGCAACTTTTGCAATATCATCATCTAAATTACCAGTGGTAATTCTATTTGCAAATTTTTGATTATAAATAGGAGATGGTTTAGATTTTAGGGAAGCTGTGAGTGCGTCATTTACTAAACGATTTCTTACAACTTTGTCTTCGAGAGTTAGTCCTTTAGCCTTTTCTTTGTCGTTTAATTCTCTTGGCACAATGTCCAATAAAAGAACTTCAACTCCAATGTTTGCAAAATGACAAGCAATTCCGCTTCCCATAATCCCAGAGCCAATGATTGCTACTTTTTTAATTCTTCTAGTCATTTGTTTTTAAAATTTTTTGACGTATGATTTAAAAAGAAATAAGATGTAAGACTTTTGTATTCAGTCTAATTATCTCAGGTCATTCAGTCTTTAGTCAATTTTGTTATACTGCTTTATTTTTGTTAGTATTTTCGTAAATATCTTTATCTGCAATTAGTTTGTTAATGGTAGATGTTACTTTAAAAAATCCTGCTAAATCTTCTTTAGAAACATTTTCCATTACGGTTTCATTAAACTGTATTACATACGCTTTAGATATTTTACGCATTTCTTTGCCATACTCAGTTAATTTGATGATGACACTTCTACCGTCATCTGGGTTTTTCTCTCTAGAAATAGCCCCTTTATCTTCCATCGTTTTTAATATTCTAGAAAGACTTGTAGGTTCCATTCCCATTAAAGGGCCTAAAGCTGTAGATGGTGTACCGTTTAGCTTGTCTATATTTAATAAAACAAATGCGGTAGCCATTGTACTATCATGTTTTACGGCCTGCTCGTTATACACTTTAGCGACTGCTTGCCAAGTTGCTCTGAGCTCATGATCTATTGATTTTAATTTATTCATTATGTCAAATATATAAAAATTTATTATGCATGCATAGTAAATTTAGAAAAAGTTATGCGTGCATAGTAAATTTTAACAAATAATTTAGCCTTTTTAAGACCACATACTTGTGTTTCTTAAGTTGCGTTTTTATAATTATTATCTAAAAGGAGACCTTTTGTTTTTATTAATTGAAGTCTTTTTAAATTATATTGTAACGTTTTATCAAGTTTTTATACTAATCTTTTTAAAATATGTAAGTTTGTGATTACTGAGAACTTTCAGAAAAAAATTATTAAGAGGCAATGAAAAATTTATTAGAAGTTAATAATGTTGTAAAAAATTATGGTGATTTTAGAGCATTAAATGATGTTTCATTACATATACCTAAAGGATGTGTTTTTGGATTATTAGGTCCAAATGGAGCAGGGAAAACATCTTTAATTAGAATTATAAATCAAATAACAATGCCAGATAGCGGATCTATTATTTTAGATGGAGAAGTATTGGCACCTCATCATACAGCACAAATTGGTTATTTACCGGAAGAACGTGGTTTGTATAAATCGATGAAAGTAGGAGAGCAAGCCTTGTATTTAGCACAATTAAAAGGATTGAGTAAAGCTGAAGCAAAAAAACGTTTAAAATATTGGTTTGATAAATTTGATATTTCTGCTTGGTGGAATAAGAAAATTGAAGAACTTTCTAAGGGAATGGCACAAAAAGTACAATTTATTGTAACGGTGATGCACAATCCTAAATTATTAATTTTTGATGAACCTTTTTCTGGATTCGATCCTATAAATGCGCAATTAATTGCTAAAGAAATTTTACAACTTCGTGATGAAGGTGCAACCATTATTTTTTCTACCCACAGAATGGAATCTGTAGAAGAAATGTGCGATGAAATTGCTCTGATTGATAAATCGAACAAAATTTTAGACGGTAAGTTAGACGATATTAAGCGTCAGTTTAGAACGCATACGTTTCAAGTAGGCTTGCATACTGATCATCCTAAGGAAGTGGAAGCGAAATTAAAAGAGAATTTTGAGGTTTTTCCATCAAACTTTAAATTATTGAATGACAGTTTAACAATGAATATAAAATTAACAGAAGGAAATACTGCAAACGATTTGTTATCATTTTTAACAAGTAAGGGAGAAGTGCAGCATTTTGTAGAGTTGATACCAAGTGCAAATGATATTTTTATTCAGGCAATAAATAAGAACAATTAATAAAATGAGCAAGTTAAAACTAATTATACAGAGAGAGTTTATTGCAAAGGTTCGTAACAAATCTTTTATAATGATGACTTTTTTAAGTCCGTTATTAATGATTGGTATGGGGGCTTTGGTGTATTTTCTGATGCAAAAAAATGATGAGAAAGTTAAAGAAATCGTTTATGTAGATAATTCTGGGTTGTTTTCTAAAGAAGATTTTAAAGATTCTAAAACCATTCATTATACAGATTATACTGCTTTAGGAATTGAAGAAACAAAGAATAAGGTTGAAGAGGGAGATTATTACGGAGCACTAATTATCCCGAAACAAGATAGTTTAGAATTGTTGGCAAAATCGATAGAGTTTTATTCTACAGACTCCCCGGGAATGTCTGTTATGAGTTCTATGGAAAATAAAATTGAAACTAAAATTAGGCATGTAAAATTGAATAATTTTGGTATTGATATAGAAAAAATAGAAGCTTCTAAGATTAATACAGATATTAAAATGTATAATTTTTCTGGTGAAGAATCATCCAAATTAATAAACGGATTAAAAATAGGAGTCGGGGCTATTGCTGGTTACTTATTAATGATGTTTGTAATGATTTATGGTACTTCTGTAATGAGAAGTGTTATTGAGGAAAAGACAAGTAGAATTATAGAAATTATTGTTTCGTCTGTAAAACCATTCCAACTAATGTTGGGTAAAATTTTAGGAAATGCCTCTGCCGGTTTACTGCAGTTTTTAATTTGGGGTATTATACTATCTGTTATTTTGTTTGTTGCTCAGTCTGTTTTTGGAGTAGATATGGTAGAAGTACAATCTGCAAGAATACCTGCGGAACAAATGGATGCTGTACAACAAGCAACAGCAGGAGATAAAGGTCAGATGATTGTACAAGAAATTCTGAAACTACCAATTTTAAAAATGTTTGTGTTATTTATTTTTTACTTTCTAGGTGGTTTTATGTTGTATAGTTCTTTATTTGCAGCTGTTGGTGCTGCTGTAGACAATGAAACAGATACACAACAATTTATGATGCCAATAATGTTACCTCTTATTTTAGGAGTTTATGTTGGTTTTGCAACCGTTATAAATGATCCTCACGGATCTATTGCCGTATTGTTTTCTCATATTCCATTTACAAGTCCTATTGTAATGTTAATGAGAGTTCCTTTTGGTGTTTCTTGGTATGAATTGGTAATTTCTATGGCATTATTGTTAGTTACATTTGTATTTATGGTTTGGTTAGCAGCTAAAATTTATAGAGTAGGTATTTTAATGTATGGTAAAAAAGCTACCTATAAAGATTTGTATAAATGGCTAAAATATAAAGGATAATACTAGTTTTAATGAGAAAAATATTAGATTTTATAAATTCAAACTATGTAATAACAGATACTTTTAGTATCAGTATTCTGGATGTTCTTATTTTGACAATTACTTTAACAACTGCTTCTGTAGTGATAAGATTGTTAAAAAAAATAGTTAATAGAAAATTACTGCCAGAGAATGAATTAAAGGTTAGAAGTATTTTTTCTTATTTAACTTGGATTATCTATGTAGTTATTTTTTTAGTAACTATAAGTAAAATGGGGGTAAACTTAACGGCCCTTTTTGCAGCATCTGCAGCACTTTTAATTGGTGTTGGTTTGGCTTTGCAAACGTTATTTCAAGATATTATTTCGGGTGTTTTTATAATGATTGATAAATCTGTGCATGCTGGTGATATTATTGAGTTAGAAGGGAAAGTTGGTAGAGTAGAAGAAATAAAATTAAGAACCACTAGAGCGGTTACCTTAAATAATAAAGTATTAATAATCCCTAATCATTTATATTTAACCAACAGTTTGTATAATTGGACACAAAATGGCACTACCACAAGAGAATCTGTAAAAGTTGGAGTTGCTTATGGTAGCGACGTACAATTGGTAAAAGAATTGTTAATTAAAGCTGCAAAATCTCACCCAAGTGTTTTAGTTAGTCCACCAGTTTCGGTGCTTTTTGAAGATTTTGGAGATAGTTCGTTAAACTTTAAAGTAGTTTTTACACTTGCAGATAGTTTTAAAGCACAATATCCACAAAGTGATATTCGTTTTGAAATAGATAGATTATTTAGAGAACACAATATTTCAATTCCATTTCCTCAAAGAGATATTCATGTTTATTCTAATACGCAAGGACTTGTTAAATAAGGATTAAAATGAAGAGATGTATAATTGTTTTAGTATTATTTGTTAGTTTAATAACAAATGCACAGTTAACAGATTTGGCTAGAATAGAATATTCTTTTATTCCTAAAAAAGAATCTGATGATCAATATACTAGAATTAGAGCGTTGTTTAATTATCCTATAAAAATAAAAGAAGATAGTTATTTAATAATTGGTTCAGAATTTAATAGAATTTTTTTAAATTTAAAAGATGAATATCCTTTTGATACCTCGTTATTAGAAAACATTAATGTTATTGATTTAAATTTAGCATATACTCATAAAATGAGCGATCATTGGAGAGTTGCTTATAGTTTTACGCCTAGGTTAGCTGCAACCTTAACCCACAAAATAACAAGCGAAGATTTTTTTATTAACGGAGGTCTTTTTTTTATAAAAGATAGAACAAAAGATAAAAGCTTAGCAAAACCATATCGTTTAACTTTGGGCTTAACCTATAATACAACTGCGGGTATTCCTTTTCCATTACCATTAATAAATTACTTTAGGCAAGTAGATGAGAAATGGTCTTATACGGTTGGTGTGCCTAAAATGAATATAAAGTATAAAATAAACCCAGTAAACAGTCTACAATCTTTTGTAGGTTTAGATGGTTATTTTGCACATTTAAAGACGCCAATAATTATAAATAATAAAGAAGCAGACAATATATCTTTATCTGTATTGGTAGCAGGTTTAGGCTATGACTATCAGTTTACAAAGCATTTAGTGTTATTTGCTTATAGTGGTTACACTGTTAGATTGAGTAATGTTTTAAGAGATAAAGACAGAAAGAATGTATATACTTTAGATAAAGTAAATGCGTTTTATTTAAGAACAGGTATTAAATTTAAAATATAATGTCAAAGATTTTAATTATAGAAGATGAAGCTGCTATTAGAAGAGTTTTAACAAAAATTATTTCTGAAGAAAATGAAACTTATCATGTTGAAGAGGCAGAAGATGGTTTGTTAGGGATAGAGATGATTATGAATAATGATTACGATTTGGTCTTATGTGATATTAAAATGCCAAAAATGGATGGTGTTGAGGTATTAGAAAAGGCGAAGAAAATAAAACCAGAAATTCCTATTGTTATGATTTCTGGGCACGGAGATTTAGACACAGCTGTAAATACAATGCGTTTAGGTGCTTTTGATTATATTTCTAAACCACCAGATTTAAATAGACTTTTAAATACAGTTAGAAATGCTTTAGATAAAAAAGTATTGATTGTAGAAAATAAAAGGTTGAAGAAGAAGGTTAGTAAAAACTATGAAATGATTGGTGAAAGTGCTGCAATTTCTCAGATAAAAGAGATGATTGAAAAAGTAGCACCAACAGATGCAAGAGTTTTAGTAACCGGACCTAATGGAACAGGAAAAGAATTGGTTGCACATTGGTTGCACGAAAAATCTGATAGATCTAAAGGTTCTTTAATAGAGGTAAACTGTGCTGCTATTCCATCAGAATTAATAGAAAGTGAATTATTTGGTCATGTAAAAGGTTCTTTTACCGGAGCAAATAAAGACAGGGCAGGTAAGTTTGAAGCAGCAAACGGGGGAACTATTTTTTTAGATGAAATAGGGGATATGAGTTTGTCTGCACAAGCAAAAGTATTACGTGCTTTGCAAGAAAATAAAATTCAGCGTGTTGGTTCTGATAGAGATATTAAAGTAAATGTTAGAATTGTTGCTGCGACTAATAAAAACCTTAAAGTTGAAATAGAAGAAGGTAGATTTAGAGAAGATTTATACCACAGGTTAGCGGTTATCTTAATTCAAGTTCCATCTTTAAATGATAGAAGAGAAGATATTCCGTTATTAGTGGATTTTTTTACTGATAAAATTTCTGTAGAACAAGGAACTCCTAAAAAAGCATTTTCATCTGCTGCCATAAAGTTATTACAAGAATATGATTGGACAGGTAATATACGAGAATTAAGAAATGTAGTAGAGCGTTTAATTATTTTAGGAGAAAAAGAAGTCTCTGCAAACGATATTAAGATGTTTGCAAGTAAGTAGCTTACGTAGTTTCTAATAAGCTAATAATTTCTGTAAAACCTTTTGATTTTGCAATATCTAAGGCAGATTTGTTTTCTTTGTCTTTAAGAGATAAATCTGCATTTTGTTTCAATAAAAATGCCACCATTTTTGGTTGATTATACATGGTTGCAAAAATTAAAGGTGTATAACCAAGATTATTTTGTACGTTAATATTTGCATTATTTTTTAAAAGGAGTGCTGCTATATCAGTATTTCCTTTAAAAGCAACACCTAATAATGCAGTGTTTCCTTTTGCATCACTATAATTTACATTTGCCTTTTTATTAATAAGGGCTTCTGCAATTTCTATTTTATTAAAATAGGTTGCAAAAACTAATGGTGTAAAACCTCTTTTATCTAGTCTATTTGCCAATTCTGGAAACCTTTTTAAAAGTGTTTCTATTACATCGATATTTGCAGATTGAATTGCTTCAAAAAAAGTATTTAAAATATTCATAAGTAGTGTGTTTATTATAAGAGACTGTTTAAAAAGCATTAAATCTTGTCATGCTGAATTTGTTTCAGTATTTTAACTTACTGAAATTCAATCTTCATAAGAATCTGAAATAAATTCAGATTGACAAAAAAACGTGCTTTTTAGCCAGCCTCTTTTTTAAAATTAATTATTTAACATCAAATCTATCAGCATTCATCACTTTTGTCCAAGCTTTTACAAATGCATTTACAAATTTTTCTTTATTATCATCTTGCGCATATACTTCCGCGTAAGAGCGTAAAATAGAGTTAGAACCAAATACTAAATCTACACTGGTTGCAGACCATTTAAAAGTATCCGTTTTACGGTCTCTAATTTCATATAAACCTGCACCAACAGAATTCCAAGTATTTCCCATATCTGTTAAATTTACAAAGAAATCATTGGTTAAAGCACCTTCATTATCTGTAAAAACGCCATGTTTAGTTCCGTCGTAATTAGTACCTAGAACTCTCATTCCTCCAATTAAAATTGTCATTTCTGGAGCAGTTAAACCTAAAAGTTGTGTTTTATCTAACATCAATTCTTCCGGACTAACAATGTACTCTTGCTTTAACCAGTTTCTATATCCGTCTGCAATTGGCTCTAAAGGTTCAAAAGAGGCTGCATCTGTCATTTCATCTGTAGCATCTCCACGACCAGCAGTAAAAGGAACAGTGGTATTAAAACCTGTATTTTTAATTGCTTTTTCTACACCAACATTACCCGCTAAAACAATGGTATCAGCAATACTAATTCCAAATTCTGTGGCTATAGGAGTTAAAATACCTAAAACTTTGTTTAATCTTTCTGGTTCATTACCAGCCCAATCTTTTTGAGGAGCTAAACGAATACGAGCACCATTTGCTCCTCCACGCATATCAGAACCTCTATAAGTCCTTGCGCTATCCCAAGCAGTAGCAACTAATTCTGGTATCGTTAAATCGGTATTTGAAATTTTTTCCTTAACTAGGTTTACGTCATATTCTTTCTTTCCTTTAGGAATTGGATCTTGCCAAATTAAATCTTCAGAAGGTACATCCGGACCGTAATATCTAACTTTTGGTCCCATATCTCTGTGCGTTAACTTAAACCAAGCACGTGCAAACGTTTCAGAAAAATATTGGTGATCTTTACTGAATTTCTCACAGATTTTACGATAAATAGGATCTACTTTCATGGCCATATCTGCATCCGTCATCATAGGATTCAAACGAATAGAAGGATCTTCTACATCTACCGGTTTATCTTCTTCTTTAATATTAATCGGTGCCCATTGTGTAGCTCCTGCCGGACTTTTTGTTAATTCCCACTCATAACCAAACAAAAGGTCGAAATAACCATTATCCCATTTTGTAGGTTCTGTAGTCCATGCACCTTCTATTCCACTTGTTACCGTATCTCTACCAACACCAGATCTGGTAGGGTTAGACCAACCTAAACCTTGGTTTTCTGTAGGGGCTGCTTCTGGTTCTGGGCCTAATTTACTAGCATCTCCATTTCCGTGTGCTTTACCAACTGTATGACCTCCCGCAGTTAAAGCCGCTGTTTCTTCATCATCCATTGCCATACGAGCAAAAGTTTCTCTAATATGTAGCGCTGTTTTTGCAGGGTTAGATTTACCGTTAACACCTTCTGGGTTTACATAAACTAATCCCATTTGTACAGATGCTAATGGGTTTTCCATTGTGCTAGGATCTTCTACATCATTATAACGCTCATCACTTGGTGCTAACCATTCTTTTTCATTACCCCAATAGGTATCTTTTTCTGGTTGCCAAATATCTGGCCTACCAAATGCAAAACCATATGTTTTTAAACCCATAGATTCATAAGCAATGGTGCCAGCCAAAATGATTAAATCTGCCCAACTTAATTTGTTTCCATATTTTTTCTTAATCGGCCAAAGTAAACGTCTTGCTTTGTCTAAACTAGCATTGTCTGGCCAAGAATTTAAAGGCGCAAAACGTTGGTTTCCGCCACCACCACCACCACGTCCATCACTAACTCTGTAAGAGCCTGCAGAGTGCCAAGATAAACGAATCATTAATCCTCCATAGTGCCCCCAATCTGCTGGCCACCAATCCTGACTATCAGTCATTAATTTTGTTACATCTTCTTTTAAAGCATCAATATTTAAGCTTTTTAACGCTTCATGATAATTAAAGTCTTCACCAAGTGGGTTTACTTTTGTGTCATGCTGATGTAAAATATCTAAATTTAAAGAATTAGGCCACCAGTCGTTATTTGTTTCATTCGTAGTATTTCCTCCGTGAAAAGGACATTTAGAAATATCGCCAGAAGTATCTTTTAAGTTTTCCATTATGTATATATTTTAAATTTTATGTTTTAATTTTCGACAAAACTACAACATGTTTTCAAATAAATTTTATCTATTGTTTTTATATTTAAATAGTTAAAAACTATAAATATGATTTTTTTTAAAAGCATTATTTTTTAATACAGAATATTTAGTATAGCGTTAATCTATTTACAGTTCTTCTAAGTATAGTAAATAGTTATAGTGATATCAAAAGTTACCATTATAATTTCTACTTTTTTTTTTCTTTATTTTTATCTTTGTACCAGTAAAAATTAGAACATTAATAATTATAAAATTTATATAGAATGGCAACAGCAGTTGGAAAAAAATTCCCAGATTTAAATGTAGACGCAATGAATGAAATGGGAGATACGTTTAAGTTAAACGTATTGGAAGAAGCAGTAAATAACAAAAAGAAAGTGTTATTGTTCTGGTACCCAAAAGATTTTACATTTGTTTGTCCTACAGAGTTACATGCTTTTCAAGCAGCTTTAGGAGAATTTGAAAAAAGAAATACTATTGTAATTGGTGCTTCTTGTGATACTCCAGAAGTTCACTTTGCATGGTTAAGTACTTCTAAAGATAATGGAGGTATAGAAGGTGTTACATATCCAATTTTAGCAGATAGTAACAGAAACTTATCATCTATCTTAGGTATTTTAGATATTACGAATGAAACTTTTGATGAAGCTTCACAAACAATTCAAGTAGAAGGAGATAATGTAACTTATAGAGCTACTTATTTAATTGATGAAGAAGGAACTGTTTTTCATGAAGGTATTAATCACATGCCAGTTGGTAGAAATGTAAATGAATTTTTACGTTTAATTGATGCTTATGCGCACGTACAATCTCATGGAGAGGTTTGTCCTGCAAACTGGGAAGAAGGTAAAGAAGCAATGGCTCCTAATGCAAAAGGAACAGCTGCATATTTAGCATCTAACTAAAAAATAATTTGTTAAAAGGAAAATGTTCGTGTGAATTCGGGGGAATAAGCACGGGCTACTTTCCTATTATATATTAAAATATGGTACAAGAATTAAGTCAAGATAATTTAGCAAATATAGTTGCTGACAATAAGAAAGTAGTAGTACAGTATGCTGCAACTTGGTGTGGAAACTGTAGAATTATGAAACCAAAATTTAAAAAATTATCTTCAGAAAATGAAGAGATGGTTTTTGTAATTGCAGATGCAGAAAAATTTCCTGAAAGCAGAAAATTAGCAGATGTTAGTAATTTACCAACATTTGCCACTTTTGTAGACGGAAAACTTGTAAACCAAACACAAACAAACAAGTTAGATGTTTTAAAGGAACTTGTAAACGAAGTTGTTTAATTATGAAACTACCTGTAATAAAACATTTAACTAATTTTATCGAAGAAAACGATCAAGATTATGTGTTAGAAACAATTGAAACTTTAGAAGCTTTAACAGAAGTTCCTTCTTTAAAAGATGACGAATTAGATGTTATTGGCGAGATAATTTCTAATATGTATGGTGCTCTTGAAGTTGATAAAATGGTAAAAGATGGTACTCCAAAGAAAGAGGCGTTAAATACTTTTATGAAACGTGTTTTAGGTTCTATTGATAAATAAATAGTAACTATGTGTAGTGTATAGAATCTCAAGTGAAAGCTTGAGATTTTTTTTGTTTTATAATGCCTGGTAAAGCGTAATAGATTTTTTTTTCTGATATTGTTTTACGAGAGATGTGTTATTCGATTTATTATAACAGCTATAGAAATTTATTTTGCAGTTGTGCTGTAACCTCATTTCCTCTATAAATGGCACCTTCCATATAACCACCGTAACTGGTTGAAGTTTCTGAACCAGCAATTATAAATTTACCTTTTAGAAATTCTTTCTGATAAACGGAATGTCCATTATTAAAATGTGGATTGATAAAATTGTTGTTTTCAAAATTTAAAAGACCTTCTTTATTCCATACTTTTTCTTCATAAGAAAGATAGTTTAGTCCATCTTTACCAAAGAATTTAAAGAGTTGTTCTTGTATTTTTTTCTCTCTATTTTCTTTTGATTCATTTGACAAAGCACCATTTAAAAATCCCATTAAAGCAAAACGGTTATTCTCAAAATTAGAATGATCGTACATTTCTGTAAACGGACCAATATTACTAAACCCAACACCAGATAAACCTTGTTCTTTCCAAAACGGAGTTTTATAAACGATTGCAAATTTTATAGAATCTTTCATCCAGGTGTGTGTGTTATTTGCAATTTGTATGAGCTTTGTGTCTAATTCTGAAGTAAATAAAACTGAATTCACTAATAGTTGAGGTGGAATTGTAGAAACAACTACATTAGCAATAAATGCTGATTTTTCGGTGCTTACTTTTATACCCGTTTTAGTATCGTCAATTTTTAAAACTTTCTCGTTTAATTGAATTTCATCTTCAGTAAAATCTTTTATCAATTCGTCTAATATTGTTGCCGTTCCGCCAACAATTCTATAACTAATTTCTTGGTTTTTTGGCACTTTAAAACGCTGTGGTAAATTGTTGCTTTCTGCTTCAAACAAAGCGTCTCCATTCATATTTTGTTCAAATAAAGAGATGTTTAATTCTTTACAAACTTTTAATAATGCTTCATTATACCTCCAAAGCCAAGTTGCACCTAATTCAACTTTTGTATCATTTACTTTTTTAGTGTAAACTCTACCACCAATTCTATTGTTGGCTTCTAAAATTTGGATTGAAAAGCCCGCTTTTTTTAATTTATAGCCTAAATAAATACCTGAAATTCCTGCGCCAAGAATAATAATTTTTTTCTTCATTTTGATAAAAGAGAACCTTACTTATTTAATTTCGATTTAATAAAAAGACCCATTTCTTCACCCCAAACTTTATAAGTCAATTCTGATGGATGCACGCCGTCACTAAAATAAATTTTAGAATTATTTGTAGGTAAACTATGTTTTTTACTCCAATTTTTTAGCGTGATAACTTCATTGTAATAGAAAACGTTCTTTTTACTTTTAGTTATTGTCTGTAATCTCTCTCCTAAAATCTCTACCAAATTACCTATTACAAACTTTATAGGTTTTGTAAATGCAGGAAATTCTTTTATCGGAGGCATGTTTGTAAAGAATAGAGGAGTACCAGGAAATTTATTTTGTAATAAATTGATGAGATTTTCTATTGAATCAGCCCATTTTTTTGGGGAATTTAAGGTAAAGGCATCATTACCTCCCATACCTATAACAATAATATCTGTGGAAGTTTCTTCAATTTTAGGAATAATTTTTTCACAAACTTTTGCTAGAGTATAGCCACTTCTAGCATATACCCGCCAATTTATATTACTTTTTAAATTGATTGCGAGTGTATTTGATAAAGAACCGGTAAATCCATTTTTATGGTAGTCTACACCAACACCCGCAATAGTACTTTCTCCAATAGAAAGTATATGTAGCGTTTTATTAAAATTACCATTAACATAGCCTGTAGGTTCTTTTGCTTCGGGAAGTTTTGGTACTTTTTTTCTAATGTTTTTACCTTGAAAATATAAAAAGGGTAGTAATGGTACAGAAACTAATGCGCCTAAAAAGTATTTTACTTTATTCTTCATCCTTTTTTGCGTCATTTACTTTTTTAATGATGGCTTTTAAGCGTTCTCTATTTAACTGTTTTTCTAGCTTCACCTTATTAATTTTCTGATTCATCAATTTAGTGTGTTTTGCTTTATTAACAGAGTTTTTAGCTTTTCCTTTCCCTTTTTTTGGCATATTGTTAAATTATAGGTTTATTATTTTCTGTGGAATAACCACCAGTTCATATCTCTACTCAATTTAAAACCTAATTTCTCATATAGAGGAATTGCAGCATTCCCTTTATTGGTATGCAAGATAGGTAGTTTTTTTTCTTTTAATATTTCTTTTGTTGTATGATATATCAGTTGTTTAGCAAATCCTTTTCTTGTATAATCTGGATGTGTAACGACAGAACTAATTTCAATAAAATCATCAGTTTGCATTCGTTGTCCTGTAATAGCAACTAGTTTATCGTCTTTAAAAATACCAAAGAATTTCCCCATTTCAAAACCTTTCTTTTGATAAAAACCTGGCATCACCAACCAAATTAAATCATATACTTCATTTATGTGTTCTTGTGTTAATAACACAATATCTTCTGTAATTTCTACAGCTATTAAGTTCTCTAATACCATTTGGCATCCGTTTATTTTTTTCTCAAGAACTACATACCTATCATCTATTGTAGGGGTATCTTTTTCTGAAACTAAAAAGAATTTTTCTGCAATTTTAGAATGGGCTGTTAAAGCATTGGCTGTTTTTTCGGCATCAAAAAAAGAGCCAAAAGAACAGGTCTCTGCCTGATAGAACTGCACGCCATCATACTTTAATAAAGAGGTGTTGTGGGTTTCATTTAATGAATACCAAACAGGGTTTTTTAGTTTTTGTTCTAAGTCTTTCATCAGAAATAAATATATAAAAAAAAGCTCACAAACTGCGAGCCTTTTATTTTGTTTCTCGTTTTAAAAAAGTATTATAATTCTTTTTTAAATAGTTTAGAGTTCTCTGTAAACTGAGTTAAAAATATTTTAGCGTCTCCGTATACTTCAGTTTTGCTTTTATCTGAAGCTTCTATAGTAATACTTTCTGAAGCGTTTATAGTAATCGTAGCTGAGTCTTTTATATTACTTGTGCAAGTAGTTGTACTTAGTTTTTCTCCGTTTAACGCTGAGTTTTCTAGTGTAATTGCATTAAATAAATTAGCCGTTCCTTCAATATTTAAAGTAGAATTACCAATCATTCTTGTGTTTAAGTTTTCTGCTTTAATAATCATATCTACCTTACAAGATTCAGCTAAATCTAGGTCTACATCTTTACTTTCTATATTTAATTTACTTTTAGATCTCAATTGAATTCGAGATTTATTATTATTTAAGAGCTTAAATCTATCAGCTTGTATCTTTAAATCTGCTATTCCATAATCGTTTATTTTAAGTAACATAGAGGTTGTTTTTATGGTACTTAAAGACTCTATTTCTGCATCATCATTTAAAGTTATTTCTTTTAATGCGTCTTTATAATTTAAAGTAATATTTAATTTTTTTGCTTTTAACTTTTTATCAGTAGTTATTGTTAAGATAGAGTCTGTAACACTAAAAAGGATATGTTTATGTAGGTTTTTATCAGTTTCTATGTCTATTGATGAAGACATATTAGAGATTGCTAATTCAACTTTAAAATCATTATTTATAACCACACTATGAAAAGGAGCTAAGTCTGTTTTTATCTTTGATATTAATCTATTTCCTTTTATTTTTTCTTGACTATAAGTTGTGTTAAATAAAGCGAATACTAATATTAATAATAATGTAGTTTTCTGTTTCATATTTTTTCTTGCTATAAAAATTAAAAACCATTTCAAAAAAATATTGAAATGGTTTTTATTATAAAAATTAAGGTAAACCTTAAGCTAACATTGTAACCGGGTTTTCAATAAATGTTTTTAATGTTTGTAAAAATTGAGCTCCAACAGCACCATCTACAGTTCTGTGATCTGATGTTAAAGTTAAATTCATTGTATTACCAACAACTATTTGTCCGTCTTTTACAACTGGTTTTTGTACAATTGCACCAACAGATAAAATAGCTGAGTTAGGTTGGTTTATAATAGAGTTAAAGCTACCAATACCAAACATACCTAAGTTAGAAACCGTAAAAGTACTTCCTTGCATTTCTGCTGGAGCTAATTTTTTATTTCTAGCTTTACCTGCTAAATCTCTTACACCTGCACCAATTTGAGTTAAACTCAATCCGTCTGTATGTTTAATTACCGGTACTAATAAACCATCATCTACAGCTACAGCTACACCAACGTGTATATGACTGTGATAAATTGTATTTGCCTCGGTCCAAGAAGTATTAACTTGTGGATGCTTTTTTAATGCCATTGCACATGCCTTAACTACCATATCGTTAAAAGATACTTTAGTGTCTGGCATTGCATTTATTATTTTTCTAGATGCCATTGCATTGTCCATATCAACTTCAATATTTAAACTGAAATCTGGAGCTGAGAATTTAGAGTTACCTAAAGACTTAGCAATTGCTTTACGCATTTGAGAATTCTTAACTTCTTCTGAGTTTTCTACACCAGTAGCAGCAACATTTGCAGTAGTAGGAGCAGCCTCAACTTTAACCGCAGGAGTATAGTTTTCTATATCTTTTTTAATGATTCTTCCGTTTTCACCAGAACCCTTTACATCTGCTAAATTAATTCCTTTATCAGAAGCTATTTTTTTAGCTAATGGAGATACAAAAATACGTCCGTTAGCTGTATTGTTTGTAGTAGAAACAGTTTTAGTTTCTTCTACTTTAGCAGCTGGTTTTGTTGCAGCCTTTTCTTCTGTTTTAGCAGCAGGAGCAGTTGTGTTTTCTGTAGCTGCTGATGCATTACCTCCATTAGCAACTAGTGCAGAAACATCTGTTCCAGCAGGGCCAATAATAGTTAATAAGCTATCTACAGGAGCAGTTTCTCCTTCTTGTACACCAATGTAAAGAATAGTTCCTTCATAGAAACATTCAAATTCCATTGTTGCTTTATCTGTTTCAATTTCAGCAAGCATATCACCTTCAGAAACTTCATCTCCAACTTTCTTTAACCAAGTTGCAATGGTTCCATCAGTCATTGTATCACTTAAACGCGGCATTGTAATTACTTGCACTCCTTCTGGAATTGTAGTAGATTCTGTAGCACTTGTTTCTGTAACCGTTTCTTCTTTTACTTCTTCAGTAATAGTTTCTTCCTTTGCAGGTTCTGAACTACCGTTTATAATTGCAGAAATGTCTTCACCTTCTTCACCGATAATCGCTAATAATACATCAACAGGAGAAGTTTCTCCTTCTTGAATACCAATATATAAAAGAGTTCCTTCATAGAAAGACTCAAATTCCATTGTTGCTTTGTCAGTTTCGATTTCGGCTAAAATATCACCTTCCTCAATTTTATCTCCAACATTTTTTAACCATTTTGCCACAACACCTTCTTCCATGGTGTCACTTAGTCTGGGCATATTTATAATTGTAGCCATATCTTAACTTATAAAAGGATAATCTTCTTGTTCATAAACCATATCATACATTTGTTCAGGTTCTGGGTAAGGAGAATCTTCTGCAAATTGCTCACATTCTTTTACTTTTACTTTTACCTCTTTATCTACTGCAGCTAATTCTTCTGCGGTAGCATACCCTTTTTCTAAAATAATGTCTTTTACTTGCGTAATAGGATCTATTTTTTTGTACTCTTCTACTTCATCTTTCGTTCTGTAGTGTTGTGCATCAGACATTGAGTGACCTCTATATCTATATGTTTTCATTTCTAAGAAAGTTGGTCCATCACCACGTCTAGCTCTATCTAAAGCTTCGTCTATAGCTTCGGCAACTTTAATAGGGTTCATTGCATCTACTGGGCCACAAGGCATTTCGTATCCTAAACCAAGTTTCCAGATATCTGTATGGTTTGCTGTTCTTTCTACAGAAGTACCCATTGCATATCCATTGTTTTCACAAATAAAAATAACAGGTAATTTCCATAACATAGCTAAATTAAAAGCTTCGTGTAAAGAACCTTGTCTTGCAGCACCATCTCCAAAACATGTTAATGTTACACCACCAGTATTATTGTATTTATCACCAAAAGCAAGACCTGCACCTAAAGGAATTTGACCTCCAACGATACCATGACCACCATAAAAACGGAATTCTTTTGAAAAAATATGCATAGAACCACCCATTCCTTTAGACGTTCCAGTAACCTTTCCATATAATTCTGCCATTACACGTTTAGGATCTTCTCCCATACCAATTGGTTGTACGTGGTTTCTATAAGCCGTAATCATTTTGTCTTTAGATAAGTCCATTGCATGTAATGCACCTGCTAAAATTGCCTCTTGCCCATTATATAAGTGCAAGAAACCTCTAACTTTTTGTTGAATGTAAACAGAAGCAAGTTTGTCTTCGAACTTACGCCAAAAAAGCATGTCTTTGTACCAATCTAAATAGGTCTGTTTGGTGATTTCTTTCATTTTTAGTGATATTGTTTGTTTTAAGGTTATTAAAATTTACTCTTTCAATAACCAGTCACAAAAATAACTGTTTTTGATAGAATAAAAAAACTAGATTAGTTTAAAATAAAACAAAATATTTTAAGAGTATTATTTGTCTTTAGCTATTACTATCGTGGCTTTAGCGCCAGTTGCTAAGTTCCATTCATTAGAAGAGAGTAGTGTACCGGCGTCATTATATACCTTAAAAGCGGCTGTATTTGGTCCGGATGTACCTTGGTTTAGTGCTTTAAAGGCAATTTTATTAATACCAACTTCTAAAGGGATATTAAATTTTTGATAGCTTCGTTTTAAGGTAATGTTATGTACAACGGGTACGTCGTTTACAAGTATAGTAACCATGTCTCCATCAGGATATTGAAAATCTCTGCAAATAATATTTACACTTTTAGAGTCTGTTCTAAAACTACCTAGATCTTGATCTATTACGGGGTAAATATATTGACCGTTTATTTTTTTAAATGCTTTTAAAAAACGCTCTTCTCTTTGCTTTTCTTGTGTTATAATACCTTTATTATTAAGGTCATTTTCTTCCTTTTGCTTTTTTAATTTATCATTTTCTTTGTCAAAAGCATTTTTAAAACCATCGTTTCCTTCTAATTCTAATGCTTTCGGTTTTGTAACTTCTTTAGAGTTATTTAAAACTACTCCTTTAATTTTGCCTTTTTCTCGGGTTCCAGAATTAGAATCTAATTGTGCAGATAATTGAAATACAGTGAATAAGGAAATGGAGAGAAAAAGAAGAAAATTATTTTTTGTTTTCATTATATATAATACTTTCAAGCATTTATGCAAATATAATGCCGATTTTTAGTGAAGCTGTTTCTATTTTGTTAAAAATTCTTATTCTATTGGGAAATTAAAGTAGGTATTAGGAAAAGGTTCATTTCTTAAAGTAAAATGCCACCATTCGTTTTTATAAGGTCTAAAATTATTTTTTATCATTATAGTACGGAGTAGCAACCTACTTTTTTGTTGCTCTGGAGTGATGTTTTTTGGTAGGTAATGAGATTTTATACCAAAAAAATCATACGGACACCCCATGTCTAATTCTTTACCTGTTTTAATATTTATAATTGTTAAATCTACGGTGCTTCCTCTTGAGTGTCCAGATCTAGATGCAATATAACCTCGTTTAAATAATTGAGATTTTGGTGTATTTGGATAATACGCTTTTTTCATTAACGTATCTTCTAGTACTTTAGCCCATTTAACAAAATGGTTTACTGCTTGTTGTGGTCTGTATGCATCAAATATTTTAAGACTCAACCCTTCTTTTTGTAGACTCTGTTGTATTTTAGTTAAAGCATTTGCAGAAGATTTAGTAACTATAATACAATTTTTATGATAGCCATCAATGGGTTTCCCTATAAAGTTATTGTTTCCTAAATAGCGCAATTCTTTTTCAATAGTTTTATCAACATCAGATAAATAAACAAAACCATCTGGAAGGTTTTGTGAATTTACAAAGAGTGTACTTAAAATAAAAAATAGTGTTATTAATCTTTTCATCTCATCAAAAATACATAAAAAAAATACCTGAGAAATATTTCTGCAGGTATTTGTTTAAAGACTATCTAATTTTAATGTACGGGTTTGGTGTTGTTTAATTAGGTAATAATACCGTATCTATAGCATGTATTACTCCATTATTTGCTTGTACATTGGTTGCAATTATTGTACTTACTCTATTTCCTTCGTCCGTTAAAGTTGCTCCGCCAGTTACATTGGCAGTTAATATTTCTCCGGAAAGAGTGGTAAGTTGCAAGGCATCACTTAATGCTGTGTCTTGTGCATTTATACCTGTTAATACATGTGTTTTTAATGTTGCATCTAAAGTACTTTTTGGTATTTCTGCCAATGTTGTAAGTTCCAATTCACTTAAAACAGCTACAAAAGCATTGTTAGTTGGTGCAAAAACGGTATAAGGTGCAGTTGTGCTAGTTTCTGGTAAAGAGAGTATACTAACAAAATCGGTATCTAAATCGCTTCTTGTAAGTGCTTGAACTAGTATTGAAAAGTTTGGGTCTGCTGTAGCAAAAGTAACTACAGTAGGTAGGCCAATTACTTTATTAATAATATGTACCGTTCCGTTGTCTGCAGAAATATTTGGTACCGTTACTGCAGATGATCCGTTAAATAAAACCCCATCTTCTGTATTAATATAAAGAGACATAGCTGTGTTTGAAGCAGCACTTGTTGCTTTTGTGCTTGCATAACCGGTAGATAAATCTGTAGACTTTAAGCTACCGTCTATTACGTGATTTAATAGTATTTGTTGTAAAACAGGTACCGGGACGTCCTCTACAGAGTTAAAATTATTTTCTGTTAAAAATTCAGAAAAAGCTTCATTGGTTGGCGCTAATACTGTAAAAGGTCCAGGTCCGCTTAAGGTAGTTGCTAATTCTGCCCTTTTTACTGCCGCGACTAAACTACTTAAGTTTCCATCAATGGCTACATCTACAATTGTATTTGTTTTAATTACGGTCTCATGATCGTTATCATCACTACATGAGATTAGTACTGCTAATAAAGTTAAAATGCTTAAAAATTTTGAAATTGTTTTCATTCTATGAGTGTTTATGGTTAAAATATAAAACTGTTTAACAAAAATAGGTAAATATTAAACAGTTTTATATTTTATTTTGTTAAAGTTTTTCATTAAAAGATTAAACAAAAAAGAAGTTCTCAACAATTACTTACTTAAACTAGCTTAAAAAAGTCTAATTTTGTGTTTAATAAATGAATTAAATGAATCAAACTACAAATACAATTCTAATGATTCGTCCTATTAATTTTAGGATGAATGAGCAAACTGCTGTAAATAACTATTATCAAAAAGAAATTGATAATATACTTCCATCAACAATAAATACAAAAGCACAACATGAGTTTGATACTTTTGTAGAAAAATTACAGAGTTTTGGAATTCATGTAATTGTTGTTTCTGATACCAAGGACGCTGATACACCAGATGCTATTTTTCCTAATAATTGGATTTCTTTTCATGAAGATGGTACTGTTGCTATGTACCCAATGTTTGCAGAAAATAGACGTTTAGAAAGACGAGAAGATATTTTAGAAGAGTTAGAAAAGGAGGGGTTTTTAATAGAGAATATAGTAGATTATACTTCTGCAGAAGAAGATCATGTATTTTTAGAAGGAACTGGAAGTATCTGTTTAGATAGAGTTAATAACAAGGCATATTGTGCACTTTCTCCTAGGGCAGATGAAGAATTATTTATAGAGTTCTGTGAAGATTTTGAATATACACCAGTAGTTTTTACGGCAAATCAAACAGTAGACGGTAAAAGGGCAGCAATTTATCATACCAATGTTATGATGTGTGTGGGAGAAACATTGGTTATTATTTGTTTGGCTTCTATTGATGATAAATCTGAACGTAAAAATGTATTGAAGCATTTAAAAGAAGATGGTAAAAAAGTAATTGACATTACAGAAGAACAAGTAACCAACTTTGCCGGAAACATGTTAGAGGTTCATGGTAAAGATGATGAACGTTTTTTAATTATGAGTCAAGCTGCTTTTAATAGTTTAACGCAATCTCAGAAAGCACAAATTAACAATCATTGTAAAATTATTTCTAGCCCTTTAGATACTATTGAGTTTTGTGGAGGTGGTAGTGCACGTTGCATGATGGCAGAAGTTTTCTTGCCTAAAAAATAAGGCTAGCTACTAATTAAGTATAAAGATACTAGGCAAACGCAAGGTTGATAAAGGAATTATAAGAATCTTCTTTACAAAACTTTGCGTTTTTTTTATTTAAAAAAAAACAATTTAATCTTCTCTATGCATTTACTTCTCCTTGCTATTGCTCCTGCAACCATCATTATATTATATATTTATTTTAAAGACAAGTTTGAAAAAGAGCCTATTTCTTTTTTATTTAAAAACTTTCTTTTAGGAGCAACGGCAAGTGTGTTAATTACTGTAATTCTTGGTGGTTTTGCCGCAAGGTTTCTTCCAGTTACTGATGCAACAAATATATTTCAACAATTTGTTAAGGCATTTATAGTAGTTGCCTTGGTAGAAGAGTTTTCTAAATATGTAATTGTAAAATATTATGCACAAAGAAATAAAGAATACAACGAGCCTTTTGATGGTATTGTTTATGCTGTAATGGTTTCTATGGGTTTTGCTACCTTAGAGAATGTCTTATATGTTTTTCAACACGGAGTTTCAACCGGCATATTAAGAGCATTTACTGCGGTTCCGGCACATGCTACATTTGCCATTTTAATGGGGTATTTTATGGGGAGAGCAAAATTTTCTAAAAATAGAATAGTTTTAAACATAACAGGTTTGTTTTTTGCAACACTTTTTCATGGAGCGTATGACTTTTTTCTGTTTATCAACTTTATTCCAGGAATTTCTATAGGTGCATTTATTTCTTTAATAATTGGAATTCTACTTTCTAGGAAAGCGATAAAGAGCCATCAAAATAGTTCTGTTTTTAAATTTTTAATCAAAAAGAAACCCCAAAACTAAGTCTTGGGGCTTTTTAATAACTTATTTCCGTTAGAAAGAATTATAAAATAGAACTTATTTTACTTTTCTAAAACTTCATCAACTACAACTCCGGTTGTTCCGTTTGGTGATTCTATATTTAATAAATTAGCAATCGTTGGTGCAATGTCTGTAATATTGTATCTTTTAGATGATGAACCTTGTTTTATTCCATTTCCATAGAAAATAATTGGTACATGTGTGTCATAAGAATAACCAGAACCATGGCTTGTGCCTGTTCTTCCGCCAGTTAAAGTAGCCGGATTAGGTATCATTAAAACATCTCCAGATAATTTTTGATTATACCCGTTTTGAAGCGAATTTAATATACCAGAAGAAAAATGTGTTGTTTGTAAAGTTCTTGCAGTTACTGCTTTATAGATTCCATCAAAATTAATTATTTCATCCGCTAGTTTTTGAGCAACCGTGTTTACTTCTAAACCTAAAGATTCTACTTTATCTTTATCTAAAAATATTTGATAGTTAGAAACGTTTTCAATTAAATCTACAGAATTAAAATATTTTTTAGTGGTTTCTAAAACAAAATCCCTAAATTTTGTCATCTCTAAATAATGAGCAGGTATTTTTAAAGACTGTAAATAAGCTGGTACATGAACTGCTGCGTGATCTGCAGTTAAAAATAATGTGTAATTATCTTTTCCAACTTGTTGGTCTAAAAATTGAAATAAATCGGCTAAATCTTTGTCTAAACGTAAATAAGTATCTTCTGTTTCTATGGCAGAAACTCCGTATTTGTGACCAATGTAATCTGTAGAAGAATAACTAACGGCTAAAAAGTCTGTATGTTCACTTTTACCTAAATTTTCACCTATAATTGCAGCCTTTGCAAAATCTGTTGTATAGGTATTACCTGCAGGTACTGTTTTTATTAAATCGAAATTTCCATTTCTAGAGCGTAAGGCTTTTAGATTTTTAGGGAAAGTTGGAGATTCTTGGCCTTTTAATTTTCCTTCATAAATATTATCATCAACTCTACTACTTGTGTATGTTTTTATATCGTAAAGTGTTTCCCAAGGTGTATTAAGGTATTTATCTGCATTATTATTTCCATTGAAATCTTTTACCCATTTAGGCAATTCATTCATATAATATGTACTGGTAATCCAAGTATTAAAATTACCACCATCATACCAATAAGCTGCATTTGCAGTATGACCTGCAGGTAAAATTGCAGATCTATCTTTTATAGAAACACCAATAGTTTTACCAAACATATTTTGAGCCAAATGTAATTGATCTGTTATGGTTGATGTATAAAGTCTTTTAGGAGATTTTTGTCCATATTTACCTTCATTACCAACCGTTTTATAATTGTTGTCATCTACGCAATAAATAGATTCTTTTTGGTATTTATCATACCAGTTGTTAGAAATAATTCCGTGTTCGCTTGGTGTTGTTCCTGTATAAATAGAGGTGTGCCCAACTGCAGTATAGGTTGGTATGTAGTTGTAATGAGCATTTTCTAAAGAAAACCCATTTTGTAAAATTCTATTAAATCCGTCTTTTCCATATCTATCAGAATACCTAGTTAAATAATCGTACCTCATTTGGTCGATAACAATACCAACTACTAATTTTGGTTTTTTATTTTGCGATGATATTTTGCTGTTTCCTAAACAAATAAATAGACAGATAAAGCTAAAAAGTAATTTGAATTTCATGAGTAGATATATAAATTATAGGTCAAAAGTAATTATTTTTTGTTTTGATTTGGTCAATTCAACCTAGTATTAATGATAATTTAATACTTTAGCACAAAATTAAAATGAATGGGTTACCTAGAACATATTGGTAAATATTTTCTGATGTTAGGTCGTGTTTTTAAAAGACCGCAAAAGGGAAAAGTTTTTTATGAAGCTTTGGTAAAAGAGATTGATGAATTAGGCTTAAAATCTTTAGGGATTATTATGTTTATTTCCTTTTTTATTGGAGGTGTAATTGCATTACAAACGGCTTTAAATTTAGACAATCCTTTTATTCCAGAATCTTTAATAGGTTTTGCCGCAAAACGTTCTATTATTTTAGAATTTGCTCCCACTTTTTGTTCAATCATTTTGGCAGGTAAAGTAGGTTCTTATATAACATCTAGTATAGGTACTATGCGTGTTACAGAGCAAATTGATGCTTTAGAAGTGATGGGAATAAATGCTTTAAGTCATTTAGTACTGCCTAAAGTGATTGCAACTGTTTTCTTTTATCCTTTTTTAATATCATTAGGGATGTTTTTAGGAATTTTAGGAGGATGGGTTACAGGTGTTTTATCTGGACTTTTTTCTGGTGCAAGTTATATTGAAGGAATTCAAACAGATTTTGACCCTTTTTTACTAGCGTATGCGATTATTAAAACTTTAGTTTTTGCATTTTTAATTGCTACTGTACCTTCTTATCATGGTTATTATGTAAAAGGAGGTTCTATAGCAGTAGGGAAAGCAAGTACGCAAGCTGTAGTTTGGACTACCATTTTAATTGTAATAGCCAACTATTTTTTAACTCAAATGCTTTTAACCTAAAATATGATTGAAGTAAATAATATACACAAAGGTTTTGGAGAAGCAAAAATATTAAAAGGTATTTCTGCCACTTTTCTACCAGGAGAAACTAGTTTAATCATTGGAGAAAGTGGTTCTGGTAAAACAGTGTTTATAAAGTCTTTAATAGGCTTACATACACCAGAAGAAGGTACTATTTCTTTTGATGGTAGAATAAATACTCAATTTACAGAAAAAGAGAAACAGCAATGGAGGCAAGAAATTGGTATGGTTTTTCAAGGAAGTGCGCTTTTTGATTCTCAATCTGTAGAAGATAATGTGATGTTTCCTTTAAAAATGTTTACCAGTCAATCTCAAGCAGAAATGTTAGAGCGTGTAAATTTTGTTTTAAATAGAGTTAATTTAGAAAATTCTAATAAAAAGCTGCCAGCAGAATTATCTGGGGGAATGCAAAAAAGAGTTGCCATTGCAAGAGCAATTGTTATGAACCCTAAATACCTTTTTTGCGATGAACCAAATTCTGGTTTAGACCCAAGAACATCAATTGTAATTGATAATTTAATTCAAGAAATTACAGATGAATATAAAATTACAACCGTAATTAATACACATGACATGAATTCTGTAATGGAAATTGGAGAAAAAATAATTTTTTTAAAAGAAGGTCAAAAAGCATGGCAAGGTACTAGTGAAGATATTTTTAAAACTGACAATGAGGCGGTTGTGAGTTTTGTGTATTCTTCTAATTTATTTAAAAAAGTAAGAGAAGCATATTTAAATGAAAAAAAATATAAATAGATTTGTTTTATCTAAAATAAAGTATATCTTTGCAGCCGCTTAAAAGGAAATAAACGACCTGGTAGCTCAGTTGGTAGAGCATCTCCCTTTTAAGGAGAGGGTCCTGGGTTCGAGCCCCAGCCCGGTCACAAAATTTAAAAATTTCATAAATATTTTGAAGTTTTTTTATTAAAGTAATTGCATCGAGAAGCGTTGTTTTTCGAATTTTAATTAAGCGTATCTTTTAGTCATTAAGATAAAATAAATGACCTGGTAGCTCAGTTGGTAGAGCATCTCCCTTTTAAGGAGAGGGTCCTGGGTTCGAGCCCCAGCCCGGTCACATTAAATTAAAAGCTTCACAGAAATGTGAAGCTTTTTTTATGCAAAAAAAGTTAGGGGCTGTTTAATTGTCAATTTTAAATTTTTGTATCTTTCCCAAGTTAATAAGAAACTTAATTTTGATGGAAGAAGAAAATAAGGTAGTTGAGGAAAAGGTAGATCAATCTAAGCAAGGAATGAAAGATGAAGCTAGAGGTTTGCTCTTTAGTATCAGAAAATATTTAATAGAACTTTTAGATTTTAGACACGATACAGACCATGAAGCTACCATGGAGGCTATTAAAGCAGATATACCTTTTAAGGGTGCTACTGCTTGGATTCTTATTTTTGCGGTCTTTGTGGCTTCTATAGGATTAAATGCTAACTCTACAGCAGTTGTTATCGGTGCCATGTTAATATCGCCCTTAATGGGGCCTATTTTGGGAATAGGAAGCGCTTTTGCAATTAATGATATTGAGGTGTTTAAAAAATCATTAGTCAGTTTGGCAACGATGATTACTTTAAGTTTACTTGCTTCATTTGTTTTTTTCTATTTCTTTCCATTAAGTGAAGATACATCCGAATTGTTAGGGAGAACAAAACCAGATATTAGAGATGTATTAATTGCCTTTTTTGGTGGTTTGGCTTTAATGGTTGCAAGAACAAAAAAGGGAACGGTAGCTTCTGTTATTTTTGGAGTTGCTATTGCTACTGCATTAATGCCGCCTTTGTGTACTGCAGGGTTTGGTTTAGCAAAAGGTTTTTCTGGAGATACTGTTGGTTTTACCTATGCTTTAGGAGCCATGTATTTGTTTACAATTAATACCATTTTTATTGCTTTGGCAACATTTATTGTATTAAAACTGTTAAGTTTTCCAATGCATAAATATGCGAATGCAGCAAGAAGAAAACGATATGCTACTATTGCAACGGTAGTAGGTATTGCTGTTATGATTCCTGCTGTTTACACTTTTTTACATGCCTTAGAAGAAAGTAGGGTAAATGCACAGTTAAAAACGTTTGTTAAAAATGAGGTAATGACCATTGATAACTATCAATTAATTGATGAAGATTATGATTTTGATACTAAGGTTTTAAAGCTAAATTTCTTTAACGAAGTAACTGCTGTAGAGAAAAACATGTTAGAAAGCAGTTTGATTAATGATCCGAGATATGATCGCTTAAAAGAAGTGAAAATTAATATTAAAGGAAGTGATACTAAGAGTTTCGAATTAATTACTACAGCGTATACAGAAAAAAGAGAAGAGTTGAATGAAAGTAAAAAGCGAATACAAGAACTTGAAGATAAGATTATTGAGCTAGAAGGTATCATTTCTGGTTTAAATATAAGGATTGAAGATGATGCGCTTCAAAATGATAAAAAAGCAATTGCTTTTAGTAGAATTTCTAAAGAGGCAAAAATTCTATATAGTGAAATAGAAGAAATAGGGTTTTCTAAAGTTTTATTTTCTAAAGATTTTATAAATATAGATACCATTCCTACGGCAACAGTAAAATGGAATTTAAAAGTGTCTGATACTATTATTCGTGTAAAAGAAAAGAAATTACGTACTTGGTTGCAAAAAGAAATGGACTTAGATACGTTGTTTATTAAAAGAGAAAGATAAGCTTTAAGGAGCTTTCTAAAAGTTTTGAATATTGTCATACTGAACTTGTTTCAGTATCTTAACGTATCTATATTCAATATTCATAAGAATCTGAAATAAATTCAGATTGACAAAAAAATCACTTGTTAGATAATCTCATTTGTTAAACGAATTACTCTATAATTGATGTTATTAGGTTAAATAAACTCTAACCGTTTTTGTAAAACTCTATTTCTACATTTTGGTTGAATAGATATACTTTTTTATTGCTCATATTCATGCATTCATATCGGGTTCTACGTTTGTTTCCTCTTTTGTAGATGGTGTTTTTAAATACAAATAAACTCCCAAAAGGGATGTCAAAAATAAAGTGCTTGCCAGTTTCTGCTACATTTCCTCTTAGCGCTAAAGATAAATCGGCATCTGTATCTGTGCTTGCTTTAGGGTTTTTAAAATATCTTGCTAAAAAAGGTAGCATTTCTATAGGGTAAATTTCTGGACGTAAAAAAGGCAGCATTAAATGCTGAAAAACCATTTTCCATTCTTTACCATGAGGCTGCACGCGTCCAAATTTTTGATGCGTAACATGATGTGCAATTTCATGCACTAGCGTAAGTAAAAACTGATATTTATTAAGGTTATTATTTACTGTAATTTGAAATCTTCCGTCTGGTAATTGCCTAAAATCACCATGTTTCGTTTCTCTCTGGTTTACAATTTTTAGCGTAAAAGAATGCTCGTTTATTAGAAATTCTATAAACGGAATTGCTTTTAAAGGAACGAAATTTTGATAATTTGAATTCAATTTTTAAGATTGCTTACGGCGTTGTTGTTGAAACTTGTAATACTCTTCCGTTATAAAATTTATTTCCAGTTAAAGAGAAATCAAAAATATAATTAGCCATTTCTGAGGCAGATGTAGGTGCTTCATACCCAGGGAAAGCTTCTTCTAGCATTTCTGTTTGTACAGCTCCTAAAGCCAGAACATTAAAAGCTATTTGTTGGTCTTTATATTCTTCTGCCAATAATTCAGATAGCGTAATTACTGCGCCTTTGGCAGATGAATATGCTGCTAATCCTGGGAATTTTATACTTCCTTGAATTCCGCCCATAGAGCTTATAGTAACTACATGACTTCCTTTTTGCATAAACGGAATCATTAATTTTGTGATCTCTGCAACAGCAAAAACATTTACTTTGTAGACTTCTAAGAAATCATCCGAAGATAAATCTGTAAAAGGTTTGTTGATTAATTTACCAGCGTTATTGATTAAAATATCAACTTGTTTCCAATTATTTTTAATATAATCGGTTACCTTTTCTAAATCTGAATTCACAGATAAATCAACAGAAAGTAAAGTGATATTTTTATGATTAACCTCAGACAGTGGTTTTGTGTTTCTAGATAAGGCCAACACATTATGTCCGCTTTCTGCAAATTGTTTTGCGAGTTCAAAACCAATTCCTCTGCTTGTACCTGTAATTACAATGTTTTTCATTTCAATAAAAAAATTTGAACGAGCAATTTACTCATTTTTTCAAACATTTAAACTCAAAATCATTACAAATGAAACCTGCAGTAGTTTAATTTAGATCTCCAAGGGTTTTAAAAAACATTAAGGTTTATCTGTGTTTTTTAATTAGAAGTAACGAGTAGGGCTTATAAATAAATTATTTAAGTAATTCCTGTAAAGGTAGAAACTTATAATTCAATATATTTAGAGGATACTATAATCTCAT
Source organism: Polaribacter sp. NJDZ03 (assembly GCF_019263805.1). Classification (NCBI taxonomy): domain Bacteria; kingdom Pseudomonadati; phylum Bacteroidota; class Flavobacteriia; order Flavobacteriales; family Flavobacteriaceae; genus Polaribacter; species Polaribacter sp. NJDZ03. Next base: position 1,621,225 of record NZ_CP079195.1, on the reverse strand, counting down.
AAAGGTTAATTTCACCTAATAGCAGAAATATTTACTCTTCCGCATCAAAAGTAATGTGTTGGTAAGCACCAATATCAGGATTTGTAGTTCTATCAACACCTAAAATATCCGTAGAAAAAGAAGTTGCTTTTGCTTTGTTAATAGCATTAGATTCTTCTCCAATTATAAAATCACTCTTTTGAGTATTTCTAAAATGAGCATTTCCATTTATTATGTTGTCTTGGTAAAAAGTATTTGTAAAATCTAGTTCGGTATTGTCTTTAAAAGCATCATTATTATCAGTAAATTTAATCATAGAATTACTAACGGTATAATTAAATATTCCGCCTCCATCAACTTTATCTAAGATAAATTCTATGTTGTTATTTCCATCAAAAATACAATTGGTAAAATTTGCTGCATGTAAATTTCTTGTTTCAATAATTTCTTGTCCAGTTTCATTGGTATAAGTAAGAAAATTATTGATTAAAACAGCAGGTAATTGACGTATACTATTGTTCCAGTAGTTTGCAAATGTAGAATGGGTAAAGTTATAGGTTCCTCCAATAGTTGCAGCTAAAGAAACCTGACCTGCAGCGCCAATAACTACATTGTTACCTGTAATATTTGCTTCTCTACCTAAAATTCCATAACTAGAATGGTTATAGATTTCTGTGTTTTGTAATTTTAAAGTTGGGGTAGAAGGAGTGCCAATACTATCAACCAAAATACCTATTGTACCGTTTTTAATAATAGTGTGGTTTATTTCATTGTCTTTACTTCCTGCACGCATCCAAATAGTACCCCATTGTCCGGCAGTTTCACTAAAAGAATGTTCTAAACGGTCTCCTTCAAAAACAACTTTTTCAGTTAAAGTTCCGTTTACTTTTAAAGTAGCTTTATCATCTACAATTAAACCAGAATTATCATGGAAATAAATTTTTGCTCCGGCTTCTATAGTTAATGTTTTATTTGCTGGTACTGCTACAAAGCCGTAGATAACAGTTGGTTTTATATTTGTAATTGTTAATTCTGTGTCTGTTAAAAACCGGCCTTTTAAAGAGGTTGGCTCTCCGTTTAAAGTTAGGCTATCAATTTTCATAGTAACAGCATCTTTACCCGGATAAATAAAATTAGCATCTTGTACTAAAGTGACTAAATCTACATTTTGTTGAGAACTACCAGAGTCAAATAAAATTTTGTCTGTGTAAAGCGGATTAATAACATTACTAGCGTTTATAGTTGTTTCTACAAAAATAAAAATACTGTCTTTAGCAAGAATATCTATGTTTTTAAAATCTTTTCCAGGAATTCCATCAACATTTAATCGGTAGTTAGAATTTGTACCGTTTTCTAGTTTAATTTCTGGAATTGTAATGGCATTTTGCCCTCTATTATATACTTTTAAATTATACGTTGCAGAGCCAATGTTTGTAAATATAGTGTCTAAAAAAATGGTGTCTTTAGAGAATTCTAATTTTCCAGAACTAAGAGTTGTATCAAAATCTTTTCTACAAGAACCTAAAGAAGCAACAATAATAATTAAGAAGAGGTATATAGTGTATCTCATGTTGTTTTTATAAAAAATCACCACATAGAAACATAGTATACATAGCACTATGTTGTCTATGTTTCTATGTGGTAAAACTTGTTTTTATTTTTAAATATTAAAATGTATTAGAGTGATAACTTTTTAATACCTCAATTATTATTTTTTAATCAATTCAATTTCAAATAATTTACCCCAATGTTTACCTGTTACAAAAAGACGGTTATTCTCTTCATCATAAGCAATACCATTTAAAACTTCATCATGAGGAACCAATTTTTGCGTTTTTTCCATTTCAGCATGTAAGCCTTTTAAATTTGCAATACCTTCTACAACCCCAGTTTTTGGGTTTATAACAACAATAGCATTTTGCTGATATTTATTTGCATAGATTTTTCCTTTAATCAATTCTAGCTCATTTAAATCGGCTACCGCGTATTTGTTTGTATACACTTGAATCGATTTTTCTTCTTTTAAAGTTTCCGGATCTAAAAACCAAATTTTAGAAGTACCATCAGATTTAATTAATTGAGTTCCGTTATGTGTAAAGCCCCAGCCTTCTATACTTTTATCATAATTAAATTCTTTTTCTTGTTTAAAAGTATCTAAGTCGTACACAAAACCTTTTTTTGCTTGCCAAGTTAACCAGTAAATTTTATTGTTAAGAATGGTCATTCCCTCGCCAAAATACTTTTTATCTAAATCTATTGTTTGTAAAACTTTACCCGTTTTAATTTCAACTTTTCTTAGTGTAGATTGTCCTCTACGTCCTGTAGTTTCATACAAAAAACCATCATGATATTCTAAACCTTGTGTGTAGGCAGTTTTATCATGCGGATATTCATTTATAATTTTATAGCCATATACAACAGGTGCTTTGTTTGCTAAAACTTCAAAAAAACTGTTTTCCTTTTTTGTCTTTTCAGCATAAAAAACTAAGGCAGAAACTTGGTGTTTTCCAACACCTAATTCAGTTGTGTTAATAGAAATAGTATTTCCATCTGAAGAAACCTCATTTCCATTCACAAAAAACTGAACACTTTTTATAGCTTTCTCTTCTTTCTCTTTTAAAGTAACTTCAATATTAGAATTTAAAGCGACTTGTTTTTTATGCTCTAAGCTAAATTTATAGACATCAGAGCAAGATGTAATTAGCAGAAAACACGCAAAAAATGCAACAAGTAAGGTATTCTTTTTCATTTTTGTAATTTTTTATATTTATTTTTAGTCTTTTTACTTTTTAGAAAAGTGATGAAAAACCACTATTCATCAACGAAATCTGATGTAAAAATAACGAATGTGATTGTTAGACCAAATAAAAACAAAATATTTATTTGTTAATTAAAAAATATAGTTAAATTTGCATCCTCAAAATAGTAAATAACAACTATTTAGAGAATCGAGTAAGCTTTACCAACTTCACTCATGCAAACATAACATTAAAGTATTAAAATATAATAAAATGAGAAAAGGAATTCATCCAGAAAATTACAGAATGGTAGCTTTTAAAGACATGTCTAATGAAGATGTATTTTTAACACGTTCTACAGTAGACACTAAAGAAACGTTAGAAGTTGATGGTGTTGAGTATCCTTTAGTAAAATTAGAGATCTCTAGAACATCTCACCCTTTTTACACTGGTAAATCTAAACTTATTGATGCTGCAGGTCGTATCGATAAATTTAAAACGAAATACGCAAAATTCAAAAAAGAGTAATTCTTTTAGAATTTTCAATATATTTAAAACTCCAACATTTATTTGTTGGAGTTTTTTATTTGCCTTCAACTTAATTTCTATTAATTTATTTATAATTTTAATAATTTGGGCGTTACCTAAAGGTCGGGTTTTACGCTACAATCTTTTTTTAACTTGTTATTTATAAGAAAGTTTTTTGCTTTCTGCAGCAATCTTACCTTTCTAAAAACAGATTGCTTCGTTCCTCGCAATGTTATTATAATAAAAAAAGGATTTCCACTGCAACCCCTAACGCAAAATATTTGTAAGGGTTGTTGCTAAATTTCGTACTAAATAAGTATTTTTAACATCGTTTAAAACAACTATAATTATATTAGAAATACAATCCTTTTTATTTCTTAGTATATGATGTCTGCAAAAAGAGTGTATCAGTAAAAAAATAAATTAAATAGATAGCTTCTAATAAAGGCAAAGGCAGCTTTTTATGTTGTAAGGTGTTTTGCTATAAGTACATATAAGATTGGTGTAGCAATAAGTTTTATGTTGCATTTAGATGTTGTTCTGGCTAGAGAAAACAACTTATATATTGGTCTAGTTTTTGTAGCAATGCAACATAACGGTTTTATAAAAGCGTTGGTGTAGAAAGGTGAAAATGTACTTATAAAATAATGATTTGCTGTTATATGAAAAGTAGTTGTTATAGATGTAAAAAAGAGGGGGTTTAATTGGTTTAAAAAGAGTTTATTATAGTAAATAAGAAGCGTGTATTTTATGAAAAATTTTGATATTGTTATTATTGGAGGAGGTCCTATTGGTATTGCTTGCGGACTGGAAGCTGAAAAAAAAGGCTTAAGTTATGTTATTTTAGAAAAAGGACCTATTGTAAATTCTTTATACAATTATCCCGTAAATATGCAGTTTTTCTCTTCTTCAGAAAAGTTAGAAATAGATGAAATTCCTTTTATTAGTAAAGAAAATAAGCCAAGAAGAAGTGAAGCTTTAGAATATTATAGAAGAATTGCTTCTTCAAATAAATTAAATATTAAGCTGTTTGAAAAAGTAATTTCTATTTCTAAAGTAGAAAACAAGTTTACTGTTGTTTCAGAAAAAAATAGCTATAAGTCTACAAATATTGTAATTGCAACAGGTTTTTATGATCTTCCTAATACATTAGAAATTCCTGGAGAAGACTTGCCAAAAGTTTCGCATTATTATAATGATCCACACTTTTATTCTGGACAAAAAGTAGTTGTTATTGGCGCTAGTAACTCATCTGTAGATGCTGCTTTAGAGTGTTATAGAAAAGGAGCAGAAGTTACTATGGTTATTAGAGGTGCAGAAGTAGGGCATCGTGTAAAATATTGGGTAAAACCAGATATTATTAACAGAATAGAAGAGGGAAGTATTAAAGTATATTATAATAGCAACGTTAAGGAAATAACAAAAGAGACGGTTGTTATTCAAACTGAAAAAGGGGTGGAAACCTTACAAAACGATTTTGTTTTGGCACTAACCGGTTACAAACCAAATTTTATTCTTTTAAATAAAATAGGAATTACTTTTTCTAATGATAATAGTAAAATTCCTACTTATAATGATGAAACTATGGAAACCAATGTTAGTGGTGTCTATTTAGCGGGTGTAGTTTGTGGAGGTATGGATACGCATAAATGGTTTATAGAAAACTCTAGAATTCATGCAAAAAAGATTGTTGCTGATATAGTGGGCAAGTAATTTTTTTCATTTTTAAAGAACCTGATATATATAAAAAGCCTTCACATTTAATTGTTAAGGCTTTTTAATTTTAGTATTGAGTTTTTTATTAAAATAATTTTTTATAATAATCTGCAGCCATTCTTTGAGTTGTAAACTCCGGAATAACATCATCCATTGCTTTAAATACTATTTTTTGCCAGTTCTTAGGAGCGTCATAATACGTTGGCAATACTTTGTTTTCTAAAATATTATATAAATTATCAGTATCTAACTTATCTTGTTCGTACGTTGGTAATTTATAATCTAGTGCAGGCAATACAAAACAGTTTTCTTCGTCTTTTTTAAATTCTGGAATCCAACCATCATCTGTAGAAACATTTATAGAACCATTCATGGCTGCTGTCATTCCACTTGTACCAGAAGCTTCACGTGTAATTCTTGGTGTGTTTAGCCAAACATCAGAACCGCATTTTAATTTTCTAGACAAGTCTATTTCATAACCAATAAGTACGGCTAAATTTGGTTCTTGTTTAGATTGATGTACTAAATGGTTAAAAGTGTCTATAGCACCATAATCAAACGGATATGGTTTTCCTGCCCAGATAATTTGTACAGGATATTTCTCATTATTAATTAATTTTTTAAAACGATCGTAATCATGTAAAAGTAAATCGGCTCTTTTGTAACCCGCAAAACGTCTTGCCCAAACAATGGTTAATACATTTGGATCTAACTTTTTTCCGGTCTGTTTATACACCTCTTCAAAAAGTTCACTTTTTAATTCAGATTTTTTCTTTTTATAGGCAGTAACATTACCTTTTTTCCAAGAATTTTTGATCGTTTCATCTTGCCAAAATTTCTGATTTTGAGCATTTGTAATCGGAATTATTTTACAAATACCTTCATAATATTTCCACATATCGTTAGCAACAATAGCATGAAGTTTAGAAACACCATTTGCTTTTCTAGCCATTCGTAAGGCAGATATGGTATAATTAATCATGTCTCCATTGACCATTTCTTTGTATAATTCTTCTTCAGAAAGAGATCTGCCAAAGAAACCACATCTGTTTAAAAGACGCGCATCGCGTTCTTCATTTCCAGCTTTTTCTGGGGTGTGTGTTGTAAATACCATTTGTTCTTTGGTTACTCCTTGGTCTTTTAAATAATAAAAAGCTGGTAAAGCATGTCCTTCGTTTAAATGATAGGTGTCTGCGCCTCCTAAGGCTTCTACAACTTTAGCTCCCGCAATACCTAAAACAATACTTTGCGAGATTCTTGTTATCTGATTTTGGTCATATAAATGATTGGTTATCGTTTTAGATAAGTGGTCATTTCCTTCTACGTCTGTGCTTAAAAAATACATGGGTACAGTGCCAAAAATTTCTGGTTTTAAAACATAGGCTCTTACTTTTACATTCGGGTTGTCATGAAGTTTTATGGTTACTTCAATGCCTGTATATTCTAAGAAATCGAAGTGTTTTTCGTTAAATTCTGTTTTTAATGTTTGGTCATCATTTCTTGCTTGGTCGTAGTAACCGTACTTCCAAAGCATACCAATACCAATCATATTTTGTTTTAATTCAAAGCCAGAACGCATGTGAGAACCAGCTAAAAAACCCAAACCTCCAGAGTAAATGTTAAAAGCTTGATCGATACCAAATTCCATACTAAAATACGCGACTTTCTTTTTATATTTTGCTGCCGGTTTGTAAGGGTGATGCCATTTACTATATATATGTTCCATTATATTTTTTTGATTTTAAGTATTAAAAGTAAGAAAAATGCGCAACGTATAATGCTGTTTATGAGTTAAATTTAGGTGAATAAAGTTAATTTATAATGCTTTTAAATTTAAGGTAAATAGTTTGTTTTTAGTTTTTTATGATATCCCTCATTTTTAGTTTGAATAGGTTTTTTAAATTCCTTTTTTAGGGTTTTATGAGATTTCTCAATCGCTTTAAAAAGCTCATTTTGGAATGACATTCGTTTTATTATTCCGAAGAATGAGAGGTTGATAAAAAAGTTAAATAGACTTGTAAATTATTATAAAAACAAAAAAAACCGCTTCAAAAAGAAACGGTTTTAAAATATTTAAAGAACACTACGTATTCTACATATAATCTTCAATAGGGTTACAAGAACAAATTAAGTTTCTGTCTCCAAAAGCATCATCTACTCTACGTACAGAAGGCCAAAATTTATTGTCAGCAATATATGGTAAAGGAAAAGCTGCCTGTTTTCTTGTGTATGGTAACGTCCATTCATCTGCCGTTAACATTTCTTGCGTATGAGGAGCGTTTTTTAAAGGATTATTATCATCCTCTTTAGAGGCATTTTTAATTTCTTCACGAATAGAAATCATCGCATCACAAAAACGATCTAATTCTGCCATAGATTCAGATTCTGTAGGCTCAATCATCATAGTTCCAGCAACAGGAAAAGAAACGGTTGGTGCATGAAAACCATAATCTATTAAACGCTTTGCAATGTCTACCACTTCAATTCCGTTTTGTTTAAAATCACGGCAATCAATAATCATTTCGTGCGCAGCTCTATTCATTTCTCCAGTATACAAACTATTATAATGTCCGTGTAAACGTTCTTTAATATAGTTGGCGTTTAAGATAGCATTCTTGGTAGAATCGGTTAATCCTTTGGCACCTAACATGGTAATATATCCGTAAGAAATTAAACACACTAAAGAAGAACCCCAAGGAGCAGCAGAAATAGCTGTAATTGCATTTTCGCCACCTGTAGCAACTACAGGGTTTGTTGGTAAAAAGGGTACTAATTGTGGAGCTACACAAATTGGGCCAACTCCAGGACCACCACCACCATGAGGAATGGCAAATGTTTTATGTAAGTTTAGGTGACAAACATCTGCACCAATCGTTGCCGGATTTGTTAACCCAACTTGCGCGTTCATATTTGCGCCATCCATATATACTTGTCCGCCGTTGGTATGAATAATTTGCGTAACTTCTTTAATTGCTTTTTCGTAAACTCCGTGCGTAGAAGGATAGGTAACCATTAAAGCAGCTAAATTATCTTTATGTAAAATTGCTTTAGCGCGTAAATCTTCTACATCAATATTTCCTTTAGCATCTGTTTTGGTAACTACAACTTTCATACCAGCCATCACTGCAGACGCAGGATTTGTACCGTGTGCAGAAGCAGGAATTAAACAAATATTTCTGTGAGATTCGTTGTTAGATTCATGATACGCTCTAATAGTCATTAAGCCAGCAAACTCACCTTGTGCACCAGAATTTGGTTGTAAAGACGTACCTGCAAAACCAGTAATAATATTTAATTGATGCTCTAATCTTTTTAAAACTTGTTGATATCCTTCCGCTTGATTTAATGGCACAAATGGGTGAATATTTCCCCATTGTGGGTTGCTTAAAGGCAACATTTCTGAGGCTGCATTTAATTTCATAGTACAAGAACCTAAAGAAATCATAGAATGATTTAAAGCTAAATCTTTACGCTCTAATTTTTTAATATAACGCATCATATCTGTTTCCGACTGGTACGTATTAAAAACATCGTTCTCTAAAAACGGTGTATTTCTTGCTATATTTTCTGTAATAACTTCAAAATCTGCATTAAAAGATTCTTTGGTTAAAATCTGATGAAAATCGTCTACAATTTCAGCATCAGCAGCAGTAGATTTCTTTTTAAGTTGACCAAAAATGGTAAACAAGTTCATTAAATCTTTTTGTGTAGTTGCTTCATTTATAGAGATAGAAATATGTTTATCATCTACATAATTAAAGTTTACTTTAAAAGACTCTGCAACAGATTTTACTTTAATAGATTCTATTTCTACTAATAAAGTATCAAAATAAGAAGTATTTAATTGCTTAAACCCAGCTTTTTCTAAATAATCTGCAACTAACTTTGTTTTATTATGTACAGAATCTGCAATAAACTGTAAACCACTTTTACCATGATAAACAGTGTACATACTTGCCATTACTGCTAATAAAACTTGTGCAGTACAAATATTAGAAGTTGCTTTTTCTCGCTTAATATGTTGCTCTCTTGTTTGCAATGCCATACGCAAAGCACGCTCTCCGTTTCTATCTTTGGTAACACCAATAATACGTCCAGGAATACTTCTTTTATATTTTTCTTTAGTTGCAAAATAAGCTGCATGAGGCCCTCCGTAACCTAACGGAATTCCAAAACGCTGTGTGGTTCCTACAACAACATCAACACCAAATTCTGCAGGTGCTTTTAATTTTACCAATGATAAAATATCAGCTGCAACGGCTACTTTAATATTGTTTTCATTTGCTTTGGCAACAAAAGCAGTATAATCATAAACTTGACCATGTTTACCTGGGTATTGTAAAATTGCTCCGAAAAAGTCATCAGAGAAATCAAAATCCTCATGGTTTCCAACCACTAACTCAATTCCAATAGGAGTAGAGCGAGTTTGTAAAACAGATATTGTTTGTGGTAAAACTTCTTCAGAAACAAAAAACTTATTTACATTGGCTTTCTTTTGTGTTCTTTCTCTAACATCAAATAAAAGTGCCATTGCTTCTGCAGCAGCAGTACTTTCATCTAACAAAGAAGCATTTGCCAATTCCATTCCTGTTAAATCGCAAACCATAGTTTGAAAATTTAACAACGCCTCTAATCTACCTTGTGCAATTTCTGCCTGGTAAGGAGTATAGGCAGTATACCAACCTGGGTTTTCTAAAATATTACGCTGAATTACACTTGGCACAATTGCCTCATGATATCCTAAACCAATATACGTTTTAAAAACTTTATTTTTTTCTGATAATTCTTTTATATGAGCTAAATACTCATATTCGCTTTTAGCAGGCGCTAAATCTAACTCATTTTCTAAACGGATATCATCTGGAACAGTTTGGTAAATTAACTGATCTAAACTATCTGCTTTTATCGTTGATAACATTTTTTCTTGTTCCTTTTTATTAGGTCCAATATGTCTGTTTTGAAACAAATTTGTATTCATGTAATAAAGTTTTGATTTGGCTTATTTCAATCGATATAGTTTGTGTTTTATCACCTTTAAATCAATTGGTTTTAAAAGTCTCAAAAGTAGGGAAAAAATAAAATAATTAGTTCATTTTTTGAGCAAAAAAGGTAGAATTATCAACCAAAAAAGAATGTTATGTACATAATTTCAGATAAATATCAAAAGAACCGATTAAATGAGTGTCTTTTCCGTTACTCTTTTTATCTAAAATAGAATTATAAGTAAGGTTGGTATTTGGTTTTGTATTTTATATTTATAAAAATAAATAAATTTATCATCAATCAGTTTAAATTCATTTGGTATAAAACCTATTTTTGTCAAATGAAATTTTTAAAACAGGTGTTCGATTTTTATATAAATGCAAGTATTCATGTTGCGTTTTCTGTGTATGCGCTACTAAGAATTACAGAAGTTTATTTAGATTTATCTTATGATAGTAACTTAAATTATTTTATGTTTTTTGGAACTATTACAGGGTATAATTCTGTAAAATATGCAGGTGTAGCAAAATTACATCATAAAAGTCTAACCAAAAGCTTAAAGAATATACAAGTATTTTCCTTTTGCTGTTTTTTAGCCTTGTGTTACTTAGCATATCAAATTCCTTTAAAAACACTGTTGTATACCATTCCTTTCTGTTTGTTAACGGTTTTGTATGCAGTTCCTTTTTTAAGTGGAGTAGATAAGTCATTAAGGCAGGTAAGCTATTTAAAAGTTATTATTGTAGCTTTTGTTTGGGCTGGTTTTACGGTATTAATTCCTGCGGTAGACGCAGGTAAAGAAATTACTTTAAATGTGCTTTTTTTAATGTTACAAAGGTTTTTAATAGTAGTGGTTTTAATTTTACCTTTTGATATTAGAGATGTAAAATATGATGCTATTTCTTTACAAACCATCCCAAAAAAAATAGGTGTAGCAAAAACAAAGAAATTAGGATTAATGCTGTTGGTTTTCTCTTTAGTTTTAGAATATTTAATTACAGCCAACGCTATGGTTAAAACTCCTTTTATGCTTTTCTTTTTTCTATTGATAATTTTCTTAATGAGAGCAGAAAAAGAACAATCTAAGTACTTCAGTTCCTTTTGGGTAGAGTTATTGCCTATTGTTTGGTGGTTAATTCTTTTAGGATTCCATAATTTTTAAGGTTGAAAAACTATTATTATGGAAGTATTTTTAATTTATCAGAATAAATAAAATAGATATCATAAAACTGTAAGATAGCTTCTTAATTCCCTACTATATTTGTAGATTTACTCACTTAAATTCAACCAAGATTCTTAAGTAATGATTAGCACAAAAAGAAATTATATTTTCGATTTTGACAGTACCTTAACTAAGGTAGAGGCATTAGATGTTTTAGCAGAAATAACCTTAAAGAACAATCCTAAAAAAGAAGCAATTATTCAAGAAATAATTGACATTACCAATTTAGGTATTGATGGCGAAATATCCTTCACAGAATCATTAGAAAGAAGAATAAAATTATTAAAAGCGAACAAAGCAGATTTGTCTGGTTTAGTAGCAGCTTTAAAAAAGCAAGTATCAAAATCTATAGAAAGCAACAAAGAATTTTTCGAAAACTTTGCAGATGATATCTATGTGATTTCTTGCGGATTTAAAGAATTTATAGATCCTATTGTAGAAGAATACAATATACCTTCAGAAAGAGTGTATGCAAATACTTTTGAGTTTGCTGCCGATGGTGAAATTATTGGTTTTGATGCTAATAACCCATTGTCTCAGCACAACGGAAAAATAAAGTGTTTAAAAGACATGAATCTCGAAGGAGAAATACAAGTTATTGGTGATGGGTACAGCGATTATGTAACTAGAGAAGCTGGTGTAGCAGACAAATTTTTTGCTTACACAGAAAACGTTTCTAGAATTAAAACAACAGAAAACGCAGACCACATTGCCCCAAATTTAGATGAATTTTTATACGTAAACAAATTGCCAAGAAATATCTCATACCCAAAGAACAGAATTAAAATTTTATTATTAGAAAACGTACATCCAGATGCTTTTAACAAGTTGTCTACAGATGGTTTTTCTGTAGAAACAGTTTCTAAAAGTTTGTCTGAAGATGAATTGATAGAAAAAATAAAAGACGTACACGTTTTAGGTATTCGATCTAAAACAAACGTAACGCAAAGAGTTGTAGACGCAGCAGAAAAATTAATGGTAGTAAGTGCTTTTTGTATTGGTACCAAACAAATAGATTTAGAAGCGTGTAAAGAAAGCGGAATAGTTGTTTTTAACGCACCATACAGTAATACACGTTCTGTTGTAGAATTAGCTATTGGAGAAATTATTATGTTAATGCGTAGTGTTTTTCAAAGAAGTACAGAAATTCACAACGGGCAATGGAATAAAACTGCAGAAGGTTCTAGAGAAGTTCGTGGTAAAAAACTAGGTATTGTTGGTTATGGTAATATTGGTAAGCAATTATCAATTTTAGCAGAAGCTTTAGGTATGGATGTTTATTATTACGACGTAGAAGATACTTTAGGTTTAGGAAATGCAACTAAAGTAGATCAATTATCAGATTTATTAGCATTATCTGATGTGGTTACTGTACATATTGATGACAATTCTGCAAACAAAAACTTTATTGGAGAAAAAGAAATTTCTCAAATGAAAGATGGTGCACATTTAGTAAACCTTTCTCGTGGATTTGTAGTTGATATTAATGCTTTAGCAAGCGCTTTAAAAAGCGGAAAATTAGCAGGAGCAGCAGTAGATGTTTATCCTTCTGAACCAAGAAAAAATGGGGAGTTTTATACAGAGTTACAAGGTTTACCAAACGTAATTTTAACACCACACGTTGGTGGTAGTACAGAAGAAGCACAAAGAGACATTGCAGACTTTGTACCAAGTAAAATTATGGCATATATGAATTCTGGAAATACAGTAGATGCTGTAAATTTCCCTAATATTCGTTTACCAAGACAAACAAATGCACACCGTTTTTTACATATTCATAAAAATGTACCTGGTGTAATGGCTAAAATAAATAAAGTTTTAGCAGAATACGAATTAAATATTAACGGTCAATATTTGTCTACAGATCCAAAAGTTGGCTATGTAATTACAGATTTAGACAAAGAATACAACAAAGAAGTTTTAGAAGCCTTAAGAGAAATTGAAGGGACTATTAAATTTAGAGTATTGTATTAATATATAGTAAATGAATAAATATCTATTTATTTTCATTTTATTAATTTCTTATAATTCATTCTCTCAACTTAATTTTAAAACTTATTTTAAAAAAGCAGAGAATGGATTTGAGCTTTTAGCAGACAACAATGAGTATTGTCCGGTTTCGGTTGAGGTAGATTTAGAGTTGGTTAACTTGTCTACATCCAACGGAAATTTTAAAACGTACGTAATTCCTGCAAGAACCACAGGCTTTATAATTACAAATTTAAAAGCCATAAAAGCGGGCGGATACAAATACAATTCAAAAACAAAGTATAATTACGGAGACTTTGCAAAGAAAGAGATAGATACTATTGCCGTAAAGCAGCAAGACACTGTTGCGGTTGAAGAATACATTTACAATCTTCCTTTTAAAAAAGGAAAAAAGTTTAAAGTATCTCAAGGTTATAATGGCACAATAACACATCAAAAGAAAAATGCACTAGATTTTTTAATGCCAATTGGTACGGATATTTATGCAGCAAGAGAAGGCGTTGTAATTAAGGTGGTAGATCATAACACCAAAACATGTGTTACCAAAGGCTGTTTAGAGTTTAATAATTATATTTTAATCTATCATTTAGATGGTACATTCTCCGATTACGTACACATAGATACCAATTCTGCTAGCGTAAAACCAGGTGATAAAGTAGCCAAAGGTCAGTTAATTGCTAAAAGCGGAAACATTGGTTGGTCAACCGGTCCTCATTTACATTTTGAGGTTTTTAAGCAAGAAATTATCAAGCGAGAAACCCTTAAAACCAAGTTTAAAATAAACGACGGAACAGAAGCCCCCGTTTATTTAGAAGAAAAAGTAAAGTATCAAAGAAAGTATGAATAGGCTTTTTTTAAATAGAAAACACCCTTCAGATTTTATAATTTGAAGGGTGTTTTTTTTGAAGCTATTTTCTGCTTTCACTATATCTTTTTGCTGAAAAAGCAAAAAAGAACTCAAACAAATAGTTCAACCAGGGCTAGACTTGTTTGCAAATATGTTATTCTTAATAAGAACCTAGCACTCTGTTTATTTTAATACTGTGCTTTATAGCTGTGTATGTATTTGTGATATTAAAATTTCTAAATTTTTATAAACTGCTACTTTTCAAAGAAAAATATAACTGCTTTGATGAAAGCAAAGATAAATAATTTTAATATCGGTTGCTTACTACAGTCTTTTTCAGGCTATCCTACTTTTTTTCGAATGCTATGTAGTGAGTCGTATTTTCATTGAATAATGGAATTATCTTAACTTCGCATTTATAGGTTGTTCCGTCTTTTTTGTAGTTTACTATAATTTCTTTAAAAGGCTCGACTTGTTGTATTTTTTCCTGAATTCTATTTTTAGTTTTTACGGAAGTTTCTTCTCCTTGTAAGAATTTAGGAGTTTTGTTTATTGCAAATTTTTTAGAATAACCAGTCATTGATGTAAATCCTTCGTTTACCCAAATTATGTTTTGATTTTTGTCAGTTACGATTAATGCTTCATAGTCATTTTCAGAAAAAGCAAGATCTAGGTCATTTTTCCAATTGAACTTTTTAGCAAAAGAAAGCACTTGTTCTATTTCCATTCTCTTTTTAGCTTCTATTAACCTGCTATAGTAATCATCCATAAAAATATCCCAACTCACCAAAGGCGTCGCTTTTACTGTTGAAATTTCAACTTTTGGCTTTATTTCATTATATTCTTCTCTATTAAGACTAGATAAGTAAATATCCAAACATTTCATGTCAGTAAGATTATTCTTCATAGTGTCCTTGGTATTCAATATTGTTGCAATGTGTTTTTAAAAGCTTTGTTACTTGGTTTAAGTAGTGATTCTCTCAAGTGAGTTAAAAGTAAAACAGCATATTTAAAATTACTCCTTTTTATATTTCTTATGTTCTATTTTCTTTTTCTCTAAAATTGCATAAAATTTTCGTGGCGATATTTTTAGATCTTTTGTTATTTCGCTCACTTTTTTCTTTCCTTTTGTATACAGCTTTAAATTTTTGTTTACTTCTTTGTCAAAATAGTGTTTTTCTAATTTCGCAACAATTTGTAATTCAGTCAGATTTGAATCATTTGCATATTTTTCAATTTCCGATTTAATGTCTTTAAAATTACTCATATTTATCAATTTTAATGCTTTTACTCAATGAATTCTATGGTTGGTGTATGTGGTTTATTACGTTGTTTCAGCAGTGAATGTACTAAATAAACTACTAACTACGAAATTCCGAAGGGATTTCTAAAGTGAGCAAAACTATCAATTAGTTATACTAGATATTGGCTTTTCGTTGTTTTATTCAGCAATACTTTTACATCCGATTTAATGAGTAATTAATAACTGACTAAATTACAGATACTGTTTGGTTTTATTTTTTAATTCAGTTTCTGATTTTGTAAACGAGCTAAAATACTTTAATGCTATAAACTTACTAAATTCAAATAATGAGTAAGAATTCTATAAAATTATATTTTTGTATTTTGTTTTTACGTTTTTCTAATTAGATCCGTTAACTGGTTTTGTTACAGGTTCTTGAAAATCACAAGATACTTCTTGAAAATCGTCGATAAAAGGAGGATTATTTCCACTTGGATTATTGGGATTATAATTAGGGTTTGCCTTTGGTATATTTACAACTTTAGTGCAATCATCTTCACAGCTAAAAAATAAAGTTATTACAATTGTTAGAGTTAAAATTTTTGTAATCTTTTTTATTAATTTCATTTTTTATTAATTTTATTTAAAAAGTTCGTTTTTGAATTTATTTGTCAATGAATGCTTACTTATTATACCTAAAGTTTTATTTTTTCTTTCAAATCAACAATCATTTTATCTTTTACACCTAAATAACGTTTACTACCTAAATATCTATTCTTATTAAATTCATCATAATTAGCTTCATCAGCACTCATAGAACTTAAATGCACGTTACCAGAAGAATGAATAAATTCCATTTTATCATTGCCCAACCAAATACCAACATGCACAACACGTTGTTTTTTATCTGATGTGGCTTTTGTACCAAAGAACATTAAATCTCCTTTTTCTAAATCTTTAAATTGTAGGTTTTTATCTACTGTTTTACCTGCGTTAATTTGCTGAGAAGCATCTCTAGGAATGATAAAACCATTCATTAAATAGACCATTTTTGTAAAACCACTACAGTCAACTCCTTTGCTAGAAGTTCCGCCCCATAAATAAGGAGAACCAGTTAATGTTTTTGCTACAGTTTCTACATTTTCTTTGGATGCCTCCACGCTTTCTAACCAAGAATTGTAAATAACAGCTTCCTCTTTTTTAAGAAACCCAATTCTGTTATCAGGATATTTTACTTTATAGAAATTATCGTCCTCAGAAAGATACTGTAGTAATCCACCTAAAGTAATGTCAGAAACAATTTCAGAATCAGTAGATTTATCAACATAAACATAGCCGAAATTTTTGGCAAACATTATTTTTTTAGCATCGTTCCAAGCATTAAAATCGTTTTTAGTTATTAATTGAATTCCACCTTTATCAACCCAAGAAATATAATTATCCGGAGTCTGAATTCTATAGAAGTCGCCTTTTTTATCTAAAACTTTTAAAGACATTCCTAGCAAACCTTGCGTACCTAGTTCTGCAGCATGTTTTGGATTAGAACGAATATTAATTACAGAATTTCTAGCAATTGCATATTGTAGGTTTCCTATGGCAGAATCCGGTAAAACACGTACGTTATTGGTAAATGCTAATTTTCTGTTTTTTAAGCTATCTAAAAAAATAGTAAATGCTTTTTTAGAAGTTGTTTCTCCTTCTAAAATAAGTTGATTGTCTGCAGATTCAATATTAATATCAAACAACTCTACACGTTTGTCAGGTGCAAATTCAGCCTTTAAAGTTGTGTAAATTGTTGTTAATTCATTTGTTGGTTTTTGCTCATTCTTACAAGAAAAAGAAATAAGAAGCATACTTAGCAATAAGTATTTATAAAGTTTCATAAATGTCTATTTTGTGTAAAAATACAAAAAAAGAGAATTTATTTAATTGCTTTATTAATCCAATATTATTGAAACTTATTTAGGATTGTTTTATATTTGGAGACACTCATTTTTTAAGCTGATGAAATATCAAAATAATTTAGAATTTGCCAAACAGCAAGATAAAGAAGATCCTCTTTCTTATTTGCGCAATCAATTTCACATTCCGAAAGATAAAAACGGAAAAGACTGGTTATATTTTACAGGGAATTCTTTGGGCTTACAGCCAAAATCTACTAAAAAATATATCAATCAAGAATTAGAAGATTGGGCAAATTTAGGTGTAGAAGGTCATTTTGAAGCAAAAAATCCTTGGTTACATTACCATGAGTTATTAACCGATAAAATGGCGAAAATTGTTGGCGCAAAACCAATTGAAGTTGTGGTGATGAATACGCTTACCACAAATTTACATTTGTTAATGGTATCTTTTTACAGACCAACAAAAACCAAATATAAAATTGTTATAGAAAGTGATGCTTTTCCTTCAGATAGATATGCAGTACAATCTCAATTAGAATTTCACGGATTTTCTAAAGAAGATGTTATTGAGTGGAAACCAAGAAAAGGAGAAGAATTATTAAATATTGAAGATTTAGAAACCATTGTAGAAGAACAAGGTGATGAAATTGCTTTGTTATTAATTGGAGGCGTGAATTATTACACCGGTCAGTTTTTAGATTTAAAGCGAATAGCCGAAATTGGTCATGCTAAAGAGTGTGTTGTTGGAATTGATTTAGCCCACGGAGCAGGAAATATTCAGCCAAATTTACATGAATCAGGAGTCGATTTTGCCGCTTGGTGTACGTACAAATATTTAAATTCTGGTCCCGGAAGTTTAGCTGGGTTATTTGTGCACAAAAAACATGCAAAAAATAAAGACTTACCACGTTTTTCTGGTTGGTGGAATCACAACAAAACCACCCGTTTTAATATGCGCATGCCTTTTGATGTAATGGAAGGAGCAGAAGGTTGGCAATTATCCAATCCGCCAATATTATCTATGGCAGCCATAAAAGCATCTCTAGATTTGTTTGATGAAGTTGGGATGGATGCTTTAAGAGAAAAATCAGAAAAACTAACCGGTTATTTCGAGTTTTTAATCAATGAAATTGGTTCTGAAGATATTAAGATTATTACGCCAAGTAATCCAAAAGAACGCGGTTGCCAATTATCCATTCAAGTTAAAAATGCCGATAAAAGTTTGCATAATAAACTAACTGAAAAACATATTATTACCGATTGGCGAGAACCAGATGTTATCCGTTGTGCGCCAACGCCAATGTATACTACTTTTGAAGATGTGTACAATATGGTTTCAATATTAAAAGAGTTATTGTAGATAGAAGAAACCTCACAGGTTTTTAAAACCTGTGAGGTTTAATTTTAGAAAAAAATGAACAAAACAGATAAAATATTAATAATCGGTGCAGGTTTATGTGGAAGTTTACTTGCTTTACGTTTAGCACAAAGAGGTTATAAAATTGAATTATACGAAAGCAGACCAGATTTAAGAACCACAGATATTTCTGCCGGAAGGTCAATCAATTTAGCCTTGTCGGACAGAGGTTTTAAAGCGTTGCGTTTGTGTGGAGTAGAAGAAAAGGCTAGAGAAATTTGCATACCAATGTATGGTAGATTAATGCATGACAGAGCAGGAAACACCTTTGCATCTAATTATTCTGGTAGAGAAAATGAATATATCAATTCCATTTCTCGTGGCGATTTAAACGCATTGTTATTAAATGAAGTAGAAAAGCACGAAAACGTAAACATTCATTTTAATAAAAAATGTAAAAATGTTGATTTAGAAAAGAATACGGCACATTTTAAAGATAACAAAACCAAAGAAGAGTTTTCTATAAAAGCAGATGTAATTTTCGGAACAGATGGTGCAGGTTCTTCATTAAGAAAAAGCTATTATTTAGAACGTAAATTTCTTTTTAGCTATTCTCAAAATTATCTAAATCACGGTTATAAAGAATTAGAAATTCCTGCAGATAAAAGCGGAAAACATCAAATTAGCAATCAGCATTTACACATTTGGCCTCGTGGCGATTTTATGTTAATAGCCTTACCAAATTTAGATGGAAGCTTTACAGTAACGCTCTTTTTAAGTTATAATGAAGGCGAGTTTAATTTTGAAAACTTAACATCCGAGGAAAAAATCACTGAATTTTTTGAGAAAGAATTTCCAGATGCTTTGGCAATTATTCCAAATATAACAGCCGAATTTATAAACAATCCAACTGGAGCTTTGGGTACTGTAAAATGTTCTCCTTGGAGTTATCAAAATAAAACTGTTTTGTTGGGAGATTCCGCACATGCAATTGTACCTTTTTACGGACAAGGAATGAATGCTTCTTTTGAAGATATTACCGTTTTTGATGAAATTTTAAATCAAAATTTAGATTCTTGGGAAACCATTTTTAAGACGTACGAAAAAGCAAGAAAACAAGATACGGATGCCATTGCAGATTTAGCGATTGATAACTTTCATGAAATGAGAGACCACGTTGCAAATCCTATTTTTAAAGAGAAAAGAAAGATAGAAATGGATTTAGAAAAGACGTTTCCAACCCAGTATTTTTCTAAATATTCTTTAGTCACTTTTAATGCAAATATTGGGTATAATGAAGCTATGAAACGCGGTAGAGCGCAAGACAAAGCGTTGTTAAATTTAATTGCAGGAGATGACGTTCACACGCATTTAAACATGACCAAAGCCGAATTACAAGTCATTTTAGAGAAAGTAAACACAGAAACAAATAACATTTTAGCAGAAGATAAAATTGCAGGTATGTAGTTTTTTTAGAAGCTATTTCCTGCTTTCCGCACTCGCTTTTTTTATTCAAAAAAGAATAAAAAAGAGCTCAAACAAATGCTTCAATCAGGGCTAAACCAATTAATAAAAGCTATTGCTTAAAGAAAATAAAAGCTAGTCAAAAGATATAAATTTTTAATAGTGTAGAATTAACTAAAAATGTCTCCTCGAGCATTACAGAAATCAAAAAGTATTTTGATTGAAAGTAGCGAACGTAGTTCACTAGAGGATGATAAATATAATAATCAACTAAAAATGTCTCCTCGAGCGCAGTCGAGAGGTAATTATGAAAACGTATTTTGTATACATATTAAAATGTTCAGATAATTTACTTTACACAGGGATTACAAATAATCTCGAAAGAAGGTTTGAAGAGCATCAAAAGGGTTTAAATAAGAGTTGTTTTACTTTTAAAAGAAGACCTTTAGAGTTGATTTTTAATCAAGTTTTTAATGATGTAGAACAAGCCATTTATTTTGAAAAGAAAATAAAAAAATGGAGCTCTAAGAAAAAGTTAGCATTAGCAAATGAAGATTTTGATCTGTTACAAATTCTTTCTGAATGTAGAAATGCAACACATCATAAATAGTTCTCGACTGCGCTCGAACTGACAAGAAAATAATGAATATCTCCTCGAGCATTACTGAAATCAAAAAGTATTTTGATTAAAAGTAACGAACGTAGTTTATCAGAGGATAAAAATATAATATTTTAACTAAAAATGTCTCCTCGAGCGCAGTCGAGAGGTATTTATAAAAACGTGTTTTGTATTCATATTAAAATGCTCAAATAACGAACTGATAAAAAAATAAATGAAAAAATATATAGTTTTACTACGCGGAATAAATGTCTCAGGAAAAAACAAACTTCCAATGGCAGAACTACGCGATTTATTAAACGATTTAGGTTTTAAAAACGTACAAACATACATACAAAGCGGAAACATTATTTTAGAATCAGATGAAGGTAAATCTGTAATTTGTAAGAAAATTAATCAAGAAATTCAAACTAAATTTGGTTACGATGTTCCTGTAATTGCAAGAACAATTCCTCAATTTAAAAAAGCAATTACTAGTTATCCTTTTCCTACAGACAACACCAAAATAGTTGCTTTTGTTTTCTTAAACAAAAAGGTCTATGAAACAAAAGTTGAGGTAAAAGATATTGAGAACGATCAATATTTAATTGATAATGATATGGTATATATTTATTGTGAAAGTAGTTTTTCTAAAACAAAACTTTCTAATAATTTATTTGAGAGAAGCTTGTATGTAAGCGCAACAACTAGAAATTATAATACCACATTAAAGTTATTAGAGTTGGCAGAAAGCAATTAAATTGATATGAAATATACAATTATTGGCGCAGGAATTGGTGGGTTAACGACAGCTTTGGCTTTTGAACAAAAAGGAATCGACTATCAGATTTTTGAAAAAGCAGCTGTTTTAAATGAAGTCGGAGCCGGAATTTGGTTAGCGCCAAATGCATTGCAAGTTTTAGAAAGTTTAGGTGTTTTAGAAGACGTAATTACTAACGGAAATTTTATTGATAGAATTACCATTGGAAAACAAGATTTATCGCCAATTTCAGATAGTCATCAAGATTTTATAAAGGATATTTTTGGTTATACTACAGTTGCAATACATAGAGCAGCGCTTCAAAAATTGTTGTTTGATAAAATTCCGAAAGAGAAAATATTTTTAAATAAAGGATTTGAATCTTTTAAAGAAATAGCAGCCAACAAAATTGAAATTACTTTTAACGATACTTCTAAAACTACAACCGATTTTTTAATTGCTGCAGATGGCATCAACTCTAAAGTTAGAAAGCAATTATTTCCAGAAAGTAAGAAAAGATATTCTGGACAAACTTGTTGGCGAGGAATTACAAATAGGGTGTTAGAAGACCATTTATTACACAGAGGATTTGAGCTTTGGGGCAATAAAATTAGATTCGGAATTTCTAAAGTATCAAAAGATAAAACCTATTGGTTTGCAGTTGTTTTAGCAAAAGAAAATGAGCAAGTTGAGGTTAGTTTGGTAAAAGAGAAGTTGCTAAAAATGTTTTCTGAATTTGATCCTTTAATTACAGATTTAATTGCTGCAACAGATATTGATCGAATTATAAAAAGTGATATTCACGATTTAAAACCGCTTAAAAAGTGGCATAAAAATAATATTTGTTTAATTGGAGATGCAGGTCATGCAACTACTCCGAATATGGGACAAGGAGGCGCACAAGCAATTGAAGACGCGTTTTATTTAAGTAATTTAATTGCTGAAAATAAAGACAAAAATGTGTTTGAGTTGTTTCAGAAAAAAAGACAAAAGAAAGTAGATTTGGTGGTAAATCAATCTTGGATGACCGGTAAAATGGCACATTGGAAATACGGAAGAGGTTTTCGCGATTTTATCTTAAAAAGTGTTCCTAAATCTATTATAAATAAGAAAATGATAGCGTTATATCAGCTAGAAAAATAAGTTATGAATACAGAAATAAAAGAAAAAATAATAGCAGTTTGTGAGGATAAAATAGCTAAAAAAGGAACAAATGTTGGTTTGTCTTTTTATGCATTTTTCAAGAATAAAAATGATAATCCGGTTTTGTTAATGGAAGTCGCTAAATGGTGGATTGAAACTCATAAATTAGATCATTTTGAAAAAGCCGTGAAGATTAAACAGATGGTTTTGGATTATAAATAAGTATCAAGAACAAAGAACAAAGAACAAAGAGACAAATTGCATAGATTGTAAAATGATATAATTTTCGACTGCGCTCGACGGAACATAGAACAAAAAAGATGAATTTAGGATTACAAAACAAAAACGCTTTAGTTTGTGGAAGCACACAAGGAATAGGAAAAGCAACTGCAATTTTATTAGCAGAAGAAGGCGTAAATGTTACGTTAATTGCTAGAAATGAAGAAAAGTTAAAAACAGTTTTAGCCGAATTACCAAACAAGAATCAAAAGCATAATTATTTGGTGGCAGATTTTTCTAATCCAGAAGAGTTACAGAAAGTTTTAGAAACTACAGATTTAAAATTTCATATTTTAGTTAATAATACAGGTGGACCAAAAAGTGGCGCTTTAATTTCTGCAACCTCATCAGATTTAATTAATGCGTTTCAAATGCATGTTGTTTGCAATCAGATATTGGTACAAGCGGTTGTTCCGTTTATGAAAACAGAAAAATTTGGGAGAATTATTAATGTCATTTCTACGTCTGTAAAAGAACCAATTCCGGGTTTAGGGGTTTCTAATACCATTAGAAATGCGGTTGGTAATTGGGCAAAAACATTGTCTACAGAATTGGCAGCCTTTCAAATTACAGTCAATAATGTATTACCAGGTTTTACAGATACGGCTCGTTTAGATGAGATTGTTAAAATAAAAGCTAAAAATGAAAATACTACTGAAACTGAAATGGTTGCAATTATGAAGAGTTATGTGCCCGCAAAACGTTTTGCAAAACCAGAAGAAACTGCTGCTGCTATTGTTTTTTTAACAAGTGAACAAGCAAGTTATATTAATGGAATTAATCTTCCTGTGGATGGAGGTAGAACCAAGAGTTTATAAAAGCCGACCTAAATCCTCCCAAAGGGAGGTAGTTTAATGCAGGAAAAGAATTATATTAGGAGAGTAAAATATATTATTAATAGAAGATTTCAAATTTCACCCAGTTTGGAGTTCCTTCCCTTTGGGAAGGTTAGGATGGGCTTTTTCTTATGAGCAATTTAGTACAGCCTTTAAATTTTAAAAAGTGGATTGATGAACATCGTCATTTATTAAAATCGCCTGTTGGTAACAAGCAAGTTTGGGATAATGGCGAGTATATTGTGATGGTTGTTGGTGGGCCAAATAATAGAAAAGATTATCATTATAATGAAACTCCGGAGTTTTTCTATCAGGTAGAAGGAGACATGATTTTAAAAATAATTGATGATAAAGGCCAACAAATTGATATTGAAATTAATGAAGGTGACATTTATTTGTTGCCTGCAAAAGTGCCACATTCGCCACAAAGAAAAGAAAATACGGTTGGTTTGGTAATTGAGTATCCGCGAAGAAAGAAGATGAAAGATGCTTTGCAATGGTATTGTGAAAACTGTGGAAACCTTTTGTATAGAAAGAAATTTAAGTTAGAAAATATAGAAGTTGATTTGCCAATAATTTTTGATAAATTTTATTCTGATATAGAAAAATGCACGTGTGACAATTGTGGAACGGTAATGGAAGCTCCGAAAAAAGTTGGCAGTTAATCAGTTTCAGTAAGTAGTAAAAAATAAAAAGTTCGTCATTACGAATGAGGAACGAATGAAGTAATCGGTTTGTTAATAAAGAGATTGCTTCGTAAACTCGCAATGACAGTAATCATGGAAAAAAGAAAACTTCGCATAAACGGACATTCACATTTATTGCCTTATCCAGAAGAAATTCCTCAGTTTATGAAGGACAAAGAGATTTTTTGGGTAGACGATGAGCGTAAACACATGTTACAGAAAGGATGGAAACGTCCTGTGACAGATTCTAGTTTTTTCTTAGATGAGAAATTATTGTGGATGGAGAAAAACAAGTTAGATCATGCGGTGGTTTTAAACCTTTCTCAATTATATGGTAACGGTTTACGTTTAGAAGAAATGAAAAAAGCGTTGCGTTTTCAGAATGATTTTAATGCAAAAGTGCAAAGAGAACATCCGTCTAAATTTACGTGTGGTTTTGTGGTGCATCCTGGTTTTATTTATGGTGCTTTAGATGAAATAAAACGTTGTGTAGAAGAATTAGGCTTAAAAGTTTTGTGTTTGCCAACACATTTTATGGATTCGATAGGGCAATGGCGTTGTGTTTTTGATGAAGAAAATGATGCAATTTTTGAATTGGCAGATAAATATAAATTGGCAATTGAAATTCATCCGTATGATGGTGATAAAATGATAAAATTAGAAAATACCAATTGGCGTTTTCACTTAATTTGGATGTTGGCACAATGTGGAGATGCGTATCATTTTTACACCTTAAACGGAATGCAAGAGCGTTTTAAAAATATTAGAACATGTTTTGCTCATGGAGGTCAATTGGCACAAATGAACTTAGGAAGAAGGATACAAGGTTTTGATGGAAGACCAGATTTATTTGAAGGGAAAACGCATCCTAGAAAAGCGGTTGGTCACAAAAATATCTTTTTTGATACTTTGGTGCACGATACAGATTCTTTAAAATTAATGTTTAAAAGGCAAGGCACAAGTCAGGTTTTAATGGGTTTAGACGATCCATATCCGTTAGGAGAAATGGAAAGTGATGCACAGTCTTCTTATCCTGGTAAAATATTAGATCTAGCAATTAGTGAGAATATTATTACCGAAACAGAAAAAGGGCAAATTTGGGAAGATAATGTCTTGCAATGGTTGTTTGGTGATGATGAGGTTGCGAAGCAAGAATTGATTACTAAAATTTTAGGGTAACAATTGTCATTTCGACGATAGGAGAAATCTCATAGGGTTTAGTTTATGAGACTTCTCTTTATATTTCATTCAAAATGACAAATTAATTTTTAGTTTTTAACGATGACTAAAAACTATTTCTCACATTGTTTTAAAACTCCTTCTGCTCTTTTTCGCATAAACTTTGGGTAAAACTCAATATCATTTTTTTCTTTCTTACCAAGGTTAATTGCTCTTTTAATTTCTGCACAATAAGGTTTTGTAGATTTACCGAAGAAACGAGCAGATCCCATATTCCATTCTGCTCGTGCTAAAATAACACGTGGATTTTTAGGTGCAATTTGTAATGCTTTTGCATATAATTGACTGGTTTCTCCAGATAAAGTCATGCCATATTTTTGTCCGTCGAAAGCAATATATCCTAAGTTTAAAAAAGCTTTAGCAACCAAAATTTCTGGGTTGTTTTTAGAATTCGATTTTGCAATATCTAAATACTCCTGTGCTTTAATTAGTTTTGCATTTAAAACAGTTTCGTCTTTTAAACCAAAACATGTAATTGTTTCTATGGTTGCTACATAATAGGCTGGCATCCATTTTTTAGGTGTTGCTTTAGATATTCTTTCAAATAATTGAGAAGCTTCTGTTAAATTCCCTTTTTCCCATAATCCGAATGCTTTTTGCATTCCTTTTTGGTATTTTGTTTGCGCAGCAATCCCTGTCGCAATGAAAATTGCGATGATTAAAATAGATTTTTTCATCTTATAAAATTTTAGGTAGTTGGGTTATATTTTAATTTCAATTGTTTTGTTTGCTATTAATTGAAATTTAGCATCCTTGTACTTTGGAGGTCCCATAAAGCCTCTAGCGTTGTTTGAGCAACCATAGTCTTCTTTAGGGATTTTCATGAAATTGGTGTCCATTTTGTTGTTGCTATTTTCATCATGAATAAAAGAAACAGCATATTCTCCTTTTGGCAAATCTTTAAAAATGACTAATGATTTTTTGTCTTTAATTTTAACAACATCACCTTTAAAATGTTTCTTTAAGAAAGTATCTTTATTGTTATAAAGACCAATTAATAAAGATCCTTTATCAGAATTTAAACCAGAAATATTAATAGTTAAGTTGGCAGTTTCTTCTTGTGCGTTTGTAGTTGAAATTGCACTAAAAATGATAGTGAATATTAAAATTAATTTTTTCATAACTATTTTTCTTTTTTGATATTTCAAATATCAGATGTTTTTAAGGATAATATACAAGAATAATACCGAATTGTTGTTTTTTGTTTCTGAGTTGTAAAAAATACTTGTTTTTTATAAGTAACAAAAAAAAGAGGCTGCCTTAAAAAGTAATAAATCTTGTCATGCAGAACTTGTTTCAGTATCTTAATTTACTGAATATCAAATTTCAAAAGAATCTGAAATAAATTCAGATTGACAAAAAATTACTTTTTAGACAACCTCTTTTAGAAGATGTGTTTAACGTTAATGGTTCATTGCAAAAGAAGCTGCTTTACTTATTTCTTTTAATTCCTTTAATACTAATTTAATCATTTTGTTGAAGTCGAATTTAATTGTAGTTGTTTTCATTTTAGTTGTTTTTATAAAGGATAATATTATCTATTGCTGTTTGTGCGTTTGTGTTTATAATTATTAATTTGTAAGAGCCTTTTTTTAAACTTATTTTTTCATTAAAAAGACACCAACCTTCCGAGTTTGCTTCAGGAAAAAAAGAGATAATTGGCTCTGAGGTATTGTTTAAGTCATTTTCATATATAGCTACTTCTAAATTATAATTTCCCCATTTAGAGAAGTCTCCTGGCTTATAATATTGAAATTGAATGCTTAAATTGTTGCTCGTAAAATCTTCTGTAAAAGTGATTTCTTTTTCTATGGCAGAAACAAAATAACCAAGACAAGTGCCCATATTTGTAGCAACAAAATTAGAATCGTTACCTATATAAGAATAGGTAAGCCAATCTGTAAAATCTTCTTTTTTACCCATGTAAACGGTACCACAGTGGTTTGTTTCTTCGGGAACATTTCTTAATTTTTTTCCAGCAGTGTAATTCCCAAAAAGACTTGTTGTAAAGCCTTCGTTAGAATCTTCAAAATCTAAATTGTAAAGTACTTTTTCATTACTTACACTAAAAGAGATTGACTGTTCGGATGATTGATTATTATTAGTTACCGTTAAAGTGAAGCTATAATTTCCTTGCTCTAAATTTGTTACTGTAATGTCTTTTTTATCATTTTCAAAAAGGGCATTACCACCAGCCGTTTTTTTCCATAAAATACTTTGTATTTGACCAGGTCTACCGGTTATGGTAGCATTTATTTCAATACTATTCTTAGGTAAGAAAATCGTGTCTACAAAATTAATAGCAATTACTGGAGTGCTAAGAGTTTCGTCTTCATTATCTGTACTTGTACAAGAACTGATAATGAAGACAGACAGTAATAATAGTGAGAGCTTTTTCATGATGATAAATAATTTTGGAGTTGTTATTTATAACTACTTTTGTTGACTTTGGTATTAAACGTTTTACTTTATAAAAACCCTCCTTTTTATTTTTTGTAGGGTTTTACCAACTTTAAACGTTTTATAAATAAGAATATATCCTATGAAAGAATTGAAGTCTGTTTGTGATTCTAAAATTTTTGAAGTACTCTATAACAAATACGCAGATGATGTTTATGGGTTTATGTTCTATAAATGTGGCAATAAAAGTTTAGCAGAAGATTTTGTACAAGAATCTTTTGTTAAAATGTGGTCTAATTGTAAAAAGGTAATTTTCGAGAAAGCAAAAGCCTATCTATTTATGGTAGCTAATAATTTATTTATAAGTGATTATAGACATCAAAAAGTGGTTTTAGAACATCAAAAAATAATACCAAATGCTGTTACTTCAGAAACACCAGAATATGTGTTAGAAGAACAAGAGTTTTTAAAAAAACTACAAACGGTTATTGGTAATTTATCAGAAAAACAAAGAGTAGTTTTTTTGATGAACAGAATTGATAAAAAAAAGTACAAAGAAATTGCCTTAGAATTAGATATTTCTGTAAAAACAGTAGAAAAAAGAATGAGTGCAGCTTTAAAAGAAATAAGAACGTATATAAAAGGAATTTAATATGGAAGCTATAGAAAAGTCTGAAACATTGTTGGCTAAATGGGTTTCTGGAGAAATGACTAAAGAAGAACTTAGTGCGTTTAAAAAATCTGAAGATTATAAATTATTTGTTAGAATAAAAGAAGAAGCTACTTTGTTTAAAAGACCAAAGTTTAATAAAGAAGAAGTATTCTCAAAAATAGTAAATGAAATTACAGAAAACAAAAAGGTAATTTCTTTAAAGGCTGATAAAAAAAGTAAAGTTTTTAGTTTAAAAAATATAATGAGTGTTGCTGCAACTTTGTTATTGTTGGTAAGTACTTTTTATTTTTTAAATTTTAATACAGATATAAATACTGGTTTTGGGGAAAAAAGAACAATTATGTTACCAGATAATTCTACCGTTATTTTAAACGCAAAATCTAGTTTATCTTATAATAAGAAAAATTGGAAACAAGATAGAACGTTAGAATTAGAAGGAGAAGGGTATTTTAAAGTAGCAAAAGGAAGCAAGTTTCAAGTAAAGACTACCGAAGGAATTATTAGTGTTTTAGGTACTCAGTTTACTGTCTTTGAAGAAGAAGATTTTTTAACTGTTACTTGTTTTGAAGGAAAAGTAAAAGTAGAAAGAAAGGATATTGTAGTTATATTGACTAAAGGACAAACGTTTTCACAATATAAAGATACTGTTCCTTTAAAAATAGGGACTAAGAAAGTGAATCCGGATTGGTTAAAACAAGAAAGCTCTTTTGTGAGTGCGCCTTTGTTGGTTGTTTTAAAATCTATAGAGAAACAATACCATATTAAAATGATAAATTTAGAATTAAAAAAGGACAAACTTTATACAGGTAGTTTTGTGCATACAAACTTAAAACAAGCCTTAGATGCTGTTTTATTACCTATGAATATAAGTTATACCATTTCTAACGATAAAAAAATTGTTACTTTAAAATAAACATTTTGCAAAAACAGATCTTCTTTTTCTTTTTAATTTTATCCTTAAATATTTTTTCGCAAGAGGATAAACTAAAAGAGACTTCCCTAAAAAAAGTATTAACAACCATTGAAACAAAGTTTCATATAAAGTTTGCGTATGCAAATCATTTAATAAAAGGGAAAAGTATTGTTTTTAATATTGATGATAAAAAAATAGCAGCTATAATTTTAGAATTAAAAAGAGCAATTCATTTAGATATTAAAGAAGTAAGTGATAACAGGTTTTTAATTGTTTTACCACCAAAGGAGATTACTATTTGTGGACAATTACAAAATGCGAATAACATTACAGAAAAATTAAGAGGAGCTTCTATAAAAATAAAAGGGACAAATATTGGTGTACTTTCAAATAATGAAGGTAAGTTTAGTTTTAGTAACATAGAAACTTCTGCTGTTTTAGAAGTCTCTTTTATTGGTTTTAAGACGATAGATATTAGCCTTCATGCATTTATTTTTGAAGACTGCTTATTAATACCAATGCAAGAAGAAGCTACTTTTTTAGAAGAAATAATTATTACTAATTATTTAACAAATTCAATTTCTAAAACAATTGATGGCGCTATTGTATTTAGGCCTAAAAATCAAAATGTACTTCCAGGGCTTACAGAACCAGATGTTTTGCAAAGTGTACAACAATTACCAGGTATTTTAAATGTTGATGAAACTGCTTCTGGTTTGCATGTTCGTGGAGGAACACCAGATCAAAATTTAATACTTTTCGATGGAATTAAATTGTTTAACACCGGTCATTTTTTCGGTGCAATTTCTGCGTTAAATCCATATATAATTGATAAAGTAACGGTGTACAGAACAGCCTCAAATAGCAAATACGGAAATCATATTGCAGGTGTTGTAGATGTAGAAACATCGTCTGACATTGCAACTAAAATATCTGGTTCTGCTGGTTTTAATTTTACGCATGTAGATGCAAATCTTAAAGTACCAATTGATAAAAAGGTAAGTGCAATTCTTTCTGTAAGAAGGTCTATTGCAGATATTGTAAGAACACCAACAATAGATAAATTATCTAACAAAGCTTTTCAGCATTCTTCTGTAACAGAAGACGCTAAAGATGCAGAAGAGTACAATGTTATTAGTGATAATGATTTTAAATTTATAGACTATAATCTTAAAATAAATTACAAACCAACAGAAAATGATTTACTTTCTATAAGTCAGATCGGAATTTTAAATAACTTCGATTATAATTTTCTAAACTTAGATTTAGAAGAAAAAAGATCTGATCATTTAAAATTGAAAAACCTTGGTTATAGTACTCATTGGAACAGAAAATGGACAGAAAAGTTTTCTCAAAACTTAAATGTTAGTTATTCTAAATATAATTTGAATTACAATAATTTAAAGACTTCTAATGATTTAGAATATGCTGAAATAGAAAAGAGAAATGAAGTTGCTAATTTTGAAGTGAAATTAGATTTTTTACAAACAATAGGTGAGTTTCAACAAATGAAATATGGATATCAATACGGATATCAAGATATTTCTTACTTTTTGGAAAGAGAAAATAGCAACCAATTTTCTGGAACTAAATTAACGTTAGATACCAATAGTAATAATATTCATACCTTGTTTAGTGAGTATTCATATAACTTTAAGAAAAAGTATGCGTTAAAAATTGGAGTTCGTGGCAACTATTTTTCATCTATAGATACCTATACTTTAGAGCCAAGAATTTTTATGCAAATAAACGTTTTACCTAAATTCTGGTTAAACAGTTCTTTTGAAGTAAAACAACAAAATATAAGTAAATTATTAGAATTCGATACCATAGATTTTGGTTTAGAAAATCAGCTTTGGGCATTGTCTAACAATGAAGAAATCCCTTTATTAGAAAGTAATCAGTTAACTTTTGGGGCTCTATATTCAGCAAATAATTTTACTATTGATGTAGACTTATATCGAAGAAAAATAAAAGGATTAACTACTTTAACAACGGGGTTCGATAGCTTTATTCAAGAAATTTATACAGGTGAAGCTGTAACGATTGGTTTAGATTTGTTGATAAAAAAAACGTGGCATAATTTTGATACTTGGGTAAGTTACAACACAGGGAGTTCTAGTTTTACATTTAGTGAACTTAATGAAGGAGAAGAATTTAGCGGTAATTTTGATGTCTCTCATTCTTTTTATTGGTCTAATAATTTTAAATATAAAAGCTTTACTTTTTCTACAGGTTTTAGTTATAGAGTTGGTATTCCGTTTTCTTCATCTGGCGGACAAGATGATAATTTTGGTATTATTAGAAATGGAATAAATGATGATCGATTACCTAATTACCATAGATTAGATTTTTCTAGTACCTATGATTTTAGGTTGAATAAAAAAGTAAAGGCCAAAATTGGTCTATCACTATTAAATATTTACAATCAAGAAAACATATTAAAAAGAGAATATGAAAGTAAAAGAACTACTGGTTTTAACGATGTCTTAGTCAAAAACGACACAAAATCTCAAGGTTTTACTCCAAATTTCTTTTTTAGAGTTTCTTTTTAATAAACCTTTCGTTTACAAATTATCTAGCTGATTAGTTTTTTTATGGTTACTTATAGTCCAAAAGAAACCTACAAAAAAGAAGCGATCTGCATTTGGAGTAATTGCTTGTCGCTCGAAATTTCCATTCGGTTCTGCGGAGTTTTTATAGTTGTAACCAAACACATTCTGAGTTCCTAAAACGTTATTTACAGAGAAATATAAAATCTTTTGCTGATCTATTAAATATGCCCAATTTAAACTTAATGAATTGTAGTTTTTTGTTTGATTATTTAAGAATCCCGCTTCGTTAGGATTTGTATAATTTCTGCCAGAAGCAAAGTTATAACTGAAACCAATTTGACTTTTCCAATCTGCTATCCAATGTTTAGCCACCAAAGATAAATTATGTTTAGAAGCAAAATTGGGTCTTGCAGTAGTTGGATAATTTTTATAATCTCTTTCGGTGTCTAAATAAGAGTAAGAAACCCAATAATCGGTGTTTTTAATTTTACCATTTTGTCTCCAGAAAATATCGAGACCTTTAGCAAAACCAGTTCCGTTATTATTAAAGTTGCTTGTAAATATTGGTCGGTTATTATCAAATTTCACCAAGTCTTTGTATTCTTTTAAATAGGCTTCAATTCTAAAAATTTGCCCTTGTTTAGTATGTTGGTAATTGGCGATTAAATGTGAGGTGTTTTCGGCTTTAAAATCTGTATTGAATTTTAAATATTCGTTTTTTGGATTCTGATAAAATTGTCCGTATGCCAATGAAAATTGCGCGTTTTTGTTTACTTTATAAGCTAAAGAGACTCTTGGTGAAATGGTAGACTCCTTTAATAACTCAGAATGTTCTGCACGAACTCCTATTTTTGTTGCCAAGTTTTTAGAGAAGAAAATATCTGTTTCTACAAAGGAAGCAAAGATGTTATTTTGAAATCCATATTCTATTTCATTACTATTATTAGCGGTGTAAGCTTCATTAAAATTGGCCATAAAATATTCTGAACCAAAACTAACTTTAAATCGGTTAGAAAACTGTTTTTTAAGCTTCACTTTAAAGTGCATCGAGTTTTCATTGTCTGTTACTAAATCGTCAATAATTTTAAGGTTAGAATGATCGTTTGTAAAACTAAACCCCGTTTCTATTCTCCAATTATCTCCAAACTTATTCTTATAAGAGGTATTAAAATAGAGGTTTCTGTTTTTTAATCCGAAGTAAAAACCTTCATCATAATTAATATTATCCTGTATAACATCAAAATCTGTATAACTAAATGCGCCATACAATTTTAACAAAGATTCATTTTTAAATTTATGTCTATACACCATTTCTCCACTTAAAGACTGTACCGGATTTTTCCATGTATTTCTATCAGGAAAAGCTTCTTGATAAGGCGCCAGATTAATGTAAGATGTATTTATACTAAATGAGTTGTTTTCCCAAATTTGTGTATTTCCAACGCCTAAACCTAAAGTCATAAAAGAAACGTCTGTTTTTTCTTCTGTAGGTTCATCAATAGTATTTAACTGTAAAACACCAGACAATGCTTGTCCGTATTCTGCAGAATATCCTCCAGTAGAAAATGAAATTCCTTTAAATAAGAAAGGAGAAAAGCGTCCACGACTAGGAATGTTATTTGCACTTGGCGTATACGGTGTAAAAACACGAATTCCATCCACAAAAATCTGAGTTTCTTCTGCTTCACCACCACGCACAAATAATCGTCCATCTTCATCTACCGTAGAAGTTCCAGGAAGTGTTTGCAAAGCACCCATAACATCACCCAAAGCACTTGCCGTGGTAACAATGTCTAAGGGTTTAAGAACAGTCACTTTTGCTTTTTCGTTGGCTTCAAAAGTTCCTGCATTAATAACTACAGCGCCTAGAGAGCTTACATCATCTCTTAATTTTATTTTTAAATTTTTAAGTGATGAAACATCCGCAGTTTTTATAAAAGGTTCAAAAGAAATAAAAGAAATGACTAAGTTTTGAGTTCCTTTCTCATCAGTTTTGAAAGAGAATTCTCCTTTATCGTTGGTCGAAGTTCCATCATACGTTCCATCTAAATAAACATTCGCTCCATTGATAGGATTGTTTTTAGCATCGGTTACATTTCCTGAGATGGTGTTTTGTGCAATTGTAGATAATTGGCAGCTTAAAAATATAAAAAGTAGAATATGTTTCATCTTGTTTGGTTTGGTGCTACAAAGATGTGATGTTATTCATGCTAAAAATAAAAACAAATACTGAGTTGTATTTTTTAAATGATGAGTTGTAAAACTTTTATATAATAAGAAAAACTGTTTTTAATTTTCTAAATGAACGTTTTTGAATGTGATGAATATCTTTTTTTACAAATTTCAGTAAGCCTATAAATTTATCTTATCTAAGTTTTTTTAGTTTGTTGAAAATGAGTAATCCACCGTAGGTTGTCTTTGTAAAGAAAAGAGTATCATCCTTCTTTTCTTTATGTTTACTTAATGTTGTAGCTAGAATTTTACCTATCCGTTAATATTTATTTAACGTTTTTAACAGTAAGGTTACTCAAGATTAAAGGAACAGTAATACTTAGTTAATATTTAATAAGGCTTCAAAAGATATTTTTGTAACCAATTAATTAACCATAATAAATTAAATGATGAACAAGTACATTAAATTATTTTTATTCCTTTTTGTTACAACTTCTGTAAGTACAGTTTTAACTAGTTGTAATCCCGAAGATGGTGTGGATGGTATTGACGGAGTTGATGGCGTTAATGGATCGGACGGTTCAGACGGTAAAGATTTTACACCTTCTCCAGAAATGTTTTCTAACAAATCTTCTTTAGCTCCTTTAGTAACATTAAATCCAGATTTTAGTTCTGTTGAAGCTTTTTCGTTATTAAGTTCTACAGATGTACTTTCTAACGGTTTCCGTTTAGTTGGTGCACAAGATGGTGCTGGATTTTTAAAAGATGGAGATGAGTACATCTATGTGGTAAATGCAGAAGATGATTACGCAGTTTCTAGAATTCGTTTTGACAAAGACCTAAATCCTATAGAAGGAGATTGGTTATTAAATAGTGGTGTTGCAGATTATGCAAGACAATGCTCTGGAACTATGTGGGAAGCGGCAGTTCACGGTGGAGATAAAGATATCTTTTTATCTGCTTCAGAGAGTTATGCTAATGATGTAAAAGGTATAGACCCTTGGGTTGAAACACCTACACCTACAGCAGATTTTGGTTTAGATGCTTTAGGTGAATTTTCTTGGGAAAATGCAGTGCCTTTACCACAAGGAGCGTATGCTGGTAAAACAGTAATTGTTGGAGGCGATGATGATTCTGATGGGTCTGAAGGACAGGTTATTATGTATGTTTCTGAAAATGGAGATGCCGATTTAGAAAACGGAAAAGTATATGTTTTAAGATTTAAACAAGTGTCTAACGGGGCAGGTGGAGCAATGGATGTTGCTGCTAATACTGTTTATAATGAAGGAAGTTTAGATTTTTCTAAATCGTATGATATAGAATTTGTTGAAATTGTTGATGGAGCTAGTTTAACTAAAGGTGAAATGGAAACAGCTTGTACAAATGTGTTTGCTTCTCAGTTTATGCGAGTAGAAGATGTAGATTATAGAAAAGGTAGCGATGCCAATGCAAGAGAGGTGTTTTTTGCAGTAACTGGTAGAGGTCCAGGAAGAGGAACTTATAATGATTGGGGTACAGTTTACAAAATTGAATTAGATGCAACCAATCCATTAGAAGGTAAATTAACGCAAATTATTAGCGGTAATACAGATACTAATAATATGGATGGTAATCTATCAGAATTACAAAGTCCAGATAATCTTTGTGTAACAGAAAACTATATTTATACGCAAGAAGATCCAAACTCTTTTTCTAGAAATCATGCTGCTCAAATTTATCAAAGTGATTTAAATGGTAACAACACTAAAGTTGTTTTATCATTAAAAATTGAAAGCAACTTAGACCCAAAAGGTTCTACAGGTTTTTCTGGTGAGTTTGGTGCATTAACGGATATTTCTGATAAAGTAGGAGTACCAGGTACTTTTATGTTAAACCTACAACCACATTATTGGAAAAGTGATGATTTTGTTTCAAGCAGTTTACCACATAATGAAGGTGGGCAAATTGTGTTGTTAAAAGGATTAGATAGATAATATAGACCATATTTTAAATAGTAAGAATCTTCATTTTTATAATGAAGATTCTTTCATTTTATAACTTTCAACATGTTTAGATATTTTAAATCGTTATTTTTTTTATTAACTGGTATTCTTTTAATATCCTGTAATCAGGATAAAAAAGAAATGATTCCTATTGTTAATTGGTCTTTTGCTCAAGAGTACTATGCTCAAAATTTAGATATTGCTTTGCTGTATATAGATAGCTTAGAAGTTGAAGGAATGCATGGCCAAAAATCAAAAAAGTATTTTGCGTTATCTAGAGCCGCATTTAAAAAAGCAGAACCTTATGCCTCTTACTTAAACCCAGAAGTTGGTCACAGAGCTAACGGACCTGCTTTATCAATTTATAAGGATGATACTGGTAAAATAATAAAACCAGTAGGGTATCAAAAAATAGAAGAAAGTGTTTTTGATGATGAAACTACAGAAGCAGATTTTAAACAAGAATTGTATGTGCAAAAGGGCTTGCTTTCAAACCTAAAAAAAGGGATTCTAAAACGACCATTAAATCCGCAACGTTTTTTTATAGCAACACATCAGCAGCTTTTAAGAATTGTAAGTTTGGCTATTTCTGGTTTTGATACACCCGTAAGTCATTTAGGAATTAAGGAAACGATTATTTCCTTAGAAAGTTTACAAAATGTTTATAAGGAAACAATACAGGGTGTTGTAAAAGAGAAAAATAAGGAGTTAGACGCTGCTTTTAACAGTAATATTGAAAACGCTATTTCGTTTATTAAAACAAATGAAGATTTTGATACGTTCGACCGTTTTACATTTACAAGAGATTATATGAATTCAATTACTAGAAATTGGGTTGAAATAAGAAAAGTGAGTGCGCTTTGGAAACCCATAAATACAACGCCTTTTAATTTTGATGCGCCTACCTTTTTTGAAGATAATAGCTTTAATCTAAATTATTTTACGCCAGCGATCAACCAAAATCCAACCGATAAACAAATAGCTTTAGGAAGAAAATTATTTTCAGATCCTAAACTTTCCGAAAATGGAAAAATGGCTTGTGTTAGCTGTCATTTAGAAGACAAAGGTTATGCAGATAATGTCGATTTTAATTCAGATAATCAGGGGAATCCTTTGCAAAGAAATACACCAACACTTATCAATACTGCTTTTCAACAAAGTTTCTTTTTAGATGGAAGGTCAAATACATTAATAGATCAAATTTCAGCTGTTTTTACAAACGATAAAGAGTTTAATTCTAACGTTCATAAATTTTCTAATGCTATTTTAAAAGATTCAACGTATACATCTCTTTTTAAAGATGCTTTTGGTAAAGTATCCTCTAATAATACAGATGTTATAAAAGCAATTTCATCTTATGTTTCCACTTTAAATGGTTTCAATTCTAAATTTGATAAAAATATTAGAGGAGAAGAAAATAATTTTTCTGATGAAGAAAAACTTGGGTATAACTTATTTATGGGAAAAGCTTTATGTGCCACTTGCCATTTTATGCCGTTAACAAATGGTACAGTACCTCCATTTTTTACGGAGACAGAAAAAGAAGTTATTGGAGTTCCGGAAACAGCAGAAAATAAAAAATTAGATGATGATTTAGGATTTTATTGGAGCTTTAAAGAAGAACTGCATAAGGGAATGTTTAAAACACCTTCTATAAGAAATATTGAATTAACTGCTCCGTATATGCACAACGGTGTTTACAATACTTTAGAGCAAGTAGTAGAGTTTTATAACCTTGGCGGTGGAGGTGGATTAGGTTTTGATTTGGAGCACCAAACCTTACCTTTTGATGAATTGAATTTAACTGCAGAAGAACAAAATGCTATTGTAGCTTTTATGAAAACTTTGACGGAAACGCTTGATGAAAATTATGATGAGCATGAATAGCTAATTCATCG
The DNA here is from genome assembly GCF_019263805.1 of Polaribacter sp. NJDZ03. Classification (NCBI taxonomy): domain Bacteria; kingdom Pseudomonadati; phylum Bacteroidota; class Flavobacteriia; order Flavobacteriales; family Flavobacteriaceae; genus Polaribacter; species Polaribacter sp. NJDZ03. The sequence goes on along the minus strand of NZ_CP079195.1, from coordinate 1,583,121 downwards.
TATTTTATTTTTTGATATCTTCTTTAGAGTGATTTTTTGATTGATCAAATTAACATTTTAAAGAAGATATTCTTTTTCTATACTACGTGGTTTTAAGTAAAATGTTTTAAAAGGTAGATAAAGTATTAAAACGTATCCTTTTTTCTATGGATAAAAATCTGTAATACTTCATACATTTCAACTTTATCAGAATTCATTTTTTAGTTTTTTGAAAATAGTAGAATATAAAACCGCTTGTAAAATAAAGAATAATATCAATAAAGTCTTTGGTATATCTTGCTAAATATGTAGAGAAAATAAACTCAAACAATAAGCTATATAAAAAGCAGACATATAAAATGATAGGTAAACTCAAAGTATATTTTTTATCATTTTTAGACCATTTTAAAACATACAAACAGATATAAAGTACAATGGGAATAATTAAAAAATCATTTACATAATGACGAACAATTCTTGGTAATTGAACATTAAAAAAGGAACAGAAATAGATAAAAGTACCTGTACTTATTGAAAATATAAAATAGTAAAAAAGTGTTTTTTTCATATTTAACCCGCAGCAACCATTGCAACTAACCAAGCTAAACCAGCACCAATAATACTAACAATTGTAAAGGCAGAATATAAAATCCATCCAATAATTTTATAAAAAATATTAGAATGGTTTTTTAATCTTTCCGTTAAATTAGGATTTTCTCTTTCATAAATAACCTTATCAATTTCTTTTTGCTTTACAATGTTGGCTTTGAATTCTCTTTTCTTTTGATGAGAAATTAGGGTGTTGCAGTTTGTGCAATACTCTTTATTAGTATTGAAAACCCCACAGTTCGGACATTTTATAATTCTTTTTTCAGCCATTTATTTTCTAAAACTAAAGCTGTTTTTATTCTTATAAGGCCTAATAATTAAACGTGTTTCTCTATCAAAACGAATGTAATTATACACCCAATTTAGAAAAACAATGGCTTTATTTCTAAAACCAATTAAAGAAAATAAGTGGACAAACATCCAAACAAACCAAGCAAAAACTCCTTGAAATTTCCAGTTTTTTAAATCTACAACCGCTTTATTACGTCCAATAGTTGCCATGGAGCCTTTGTCTTTATAAACAAATGCTTCTTGTTTTTTATTGAAGAGTTTTGCCAATATGTTTTTTGCAACTAATCTACCTTGCTGAATTGCAGGTTGTGCCATCATTGGGTGTCCGTAAGGATTTTTCTCTGAAGACATACAAGCAACATCACCAATTGCATATACGTTTGGGTGCCCTAAGACTTGATTGTATTCATTTACTTTTATTCTTGCGGCTCTTTCTATAACACATTCTGTGTTCAGGCCATCAATCATTTCACCTTTTACACCTGCAGCCCAAATAACAGTTTCTGCTCTAAAATGATCTACACCATTTGTCGTTACTGTTTTTCCATCATAATCTAAAACACGCAAGTTTTTCCAAACATGAACGCCTAGTTTTATTAGAAAATCTTCTGCTTTTTCAGAAGCTTTTGCGCTCATTCCTTTTAAAATACATTCAGAACTTTGAATTAAGTTTATCTGCATTTGTCGGATATCTAAATCAGGGTAATCTTTAGGTAAGATTCCTTTTTTCATTTCGGCCAAAGCACCAGCTAATTCTACACCTGTTGGTCCACCACCAACAATTACAAAATTCATTAAAGCATTTCTTTCTTCAATATTTGAAGTTAATAAAGCTTCTTCAAAATTTTCTAAAATTAAACTTCTAATATTTAAAGATTGCGGAATGGATTTCATTTCCATCGTGTGTTTTTGGATGTTTGTATTTCCAAAAAAGTTGGTTGTAGAACCTGTAGCAATAATTAATTCATCGTATTCTAAGTTTCCTATAGAAGTTTCAATGGTATTATTTTCAGGGTTTATTTTTACTACTTCTGTTAGTCTAAAATAAAAATTATCTACATCGTTAAAACGCTTTCTTAACGGAAAAGCAATAGAATCTGGTTCTAAACCACCTGTTGCAACTTGATATAACAAAGGTTGAAACGTGTGATAATTATGTTTGTCTATTAAAACAACCTGTAGTTCTTGTTCTTCTAACCCTCTGGCTGCTGCCAAACCAGCAAATCCGCCACCAATAATTACAACTCTAGGGAAACTTGTTTGTGGAATGTTCATTTCTTATTAGATGTTTAAAAAGTGGTGTTATTAGATTTTTAGAAAAGCAAATTTACTGAAAAGTGATGGTTTCTTATTTGAAACTTCTTTTTATTTCTGGAAGTGATTTCTTTGAACTTATAAATTCTGTAATCACTTTAAATCGAATAGTGTCTATATCATCTTCAAAATAGTTTGCCCATTTTGTTTCTTTAAATAAAATTGAGATTTGTTTTGTTTTTTGTTGTGCTTCATTTAAAGTAAAAAGTAAGTTATTGGCACCTGTTTCTTTAGGTTGAATTCTCGCTGTTTTTTCTTCAAAATTGACATCAATAAAAAATATTTTTTCAGTAGAATTGATAGGGTAAAAGTCCTTCCATTTTGCAAAACCAATCACTATTTGTTGGTTTTTATAATCTTCGTTAGCAATTAATTTCCATCTGCAATTTGCCACACGTCCCCAATGATTAGATTTTCTATACACACCTTCATCTGTATAGAAATACATACTTTCTGATTTGCTTTTATAATTGGTGTTTTCTGGAAATTGAAAATTATCAACTTGGTTAAATTCGCAGAAGGTATGTTTAAAGAAGTTGGTTTTGTTGTAGGTTTTCAAAAATTTTCTTTTTAATAATTTAGACCCTTCAGGTTTTTAAAACCTGAAGGGTCTTTTTTTTGTGGCAAATTTAATAAAGGAATCTGAATTATCGTATAGAGTTTGCTTCGTTCCTCGCAATGACGCATAAAAAAACGCAATCAAATTAATGATTGCGTTTTAGTTATTTTAAGAAAAAATGTTTTTCTTTTTAGAAGATCTCTCTTTTATCGGGATAAGTTCAATAACGAATTTTGATTTATCAAAATTCTATTTCACTTACTTTACTTCTTCGAAATCTACATCTTCAACATTGTCTCCCTGAGCATCAGCTTCTGGTTGACCTTGTTGTGCACCAGCATCAGCTCCTGCAGCACCACCTTGAGCAGCATACATCTCTTCAGATGCAACCTTCCAAGCTTCATTGATAGTTGCTAAAGCAGTATCAATTAAAGTTAAATCTTGAGATAAGTGAGCAGCTTTTAATTCTACTAAAGCAGCTTCGATTGGTGCTTTTTTATCCGCAGATAATTTATCACCAAATTCAGTTAATTGCTTTTCTGTTTGAAAAATCATAGAATCTGCTTCATTGATTTTTTCTGCAGTTTCTTTTGCTTTTTTATCCGCATCAGCATTTTCTTCTGCATCTTGCTTCATTTTTGCAATTTCATCTTCAGATAAACCAGAAGAAGCTTCAATTCTAATCTCGTGAGATTTGTTTGTTCCTTTGTCTAAAGCAGAAACTTTAATAATACCATTTGCATCAATATCAAAAGTTACTTCTACTTGAGGTACACCTCTTTGTGCAGGAGGTAAACCATCTAAATGGAAACGACCAATAGTATTGTTATCTGCAGCCATAGCTCTTTCACCTTGTAATACGTGAATTTCTACTGATGGTTGGTTGTCTACTGCTGTAGAGAATACTTGAGATTTTTTTGTAGGAATTGTTGTGTTTGCATCAATTAATTTTGTGAAAACATTCCCCATAGTTTCAATACCTAAAGATAAAGGTGTAACGTCTAATAACAATACATCTTTAACATCTCCAGATAAAACTCCACCTTGAATAGCAGCTCCTAAAGCAACAACTTCATCAGGGTTTACACCTTTACTTGGTGCTTTTCCAAAGAATTTTTCAACAGCTTCTTGTACAGCAGGTATTCTTGTAGAACCACCAACTAAAATAACTTCATCAATATCAGAAATAGTTAAATCAGCATTTTTTAATGCAGTTTGACAAGGCTCGATAGTTCTTTTTACTAAATCGTCAATTAATTGCTCAAATTTAGATCTAGATAAAGTTCTTACCAAGTGTTTTGGTCCACTAGCAGTAGCAGTAACATAAGGTAAGTTAACTTCTGTAGAAGCAGAAGAAGATAATTCAATCTTCGCTTTTTCTGCAGCTTCTTTTAAACGTTGTAAAGACATTGGGTCTTTACGTAAGTCTAAATCTTCATCCGCTTTAAACTCATCTGCTAACCAGTTAATGATTTTTTCATCAACATCATCACCACCTAAATGTGTATCACCAGCTGTAGCTAATACTTCAAAAACACCATCTCCTAATTCTAAGATAGAAACATCATGTGTTCCACCACCAAAATCAAAAACAGCAATTTTTTTATCGTCGTTAGACTTGTCTAAACCATAAGCTAATGCTGCAGCTGTTGGTTCGTTTATCATTCTTTTTACAGTTAAACCTGCAATTTCACCAGCTTCTTTTGTAGCTTGTCTTTGTGCATCGTTAAAATATGCTGGTACAGTAATAACTGCTTCAGTAACCTCAGTTCCTAAATAATCTTCAGCAGTTTTTTTCATTTTCTGTAACACCATTGCAGAAATTTCTTGAGGTGTATATAAACGACCATCAATATCTACTCTAGGTGTATCATTATCTCCTCTTACAACTTTATAAGGTACTCTTCCTGCTTCTTTTGTAGATTCAGAAAATTTGTTACCCATAAAACGTTTAATAGAATAAACAGTTTTTGTTGGGTTTGTTACAGCTTGTCTTTTAGCTGGGTCACCAATTTTACGTTCTCCTCCTTCTACAAAGGCAACGATAGATGGTGTAGTTCTTTTTCCTTCTGCGTTAGGGATTACAACTGGCTCGTTTCCTTCCATTACAGAAACACAAGAGTTTGTTGTACCTAAATCAATTCCAATAATTTTACTCATAATATTTATTTTAATAAATTTTAATTCAATTTTACATTTTCTATTAGGCAAATGCTGTGCCAACCGCTTTTATACTAGCAAATGTCAGTTATTTTAAAAAAAAATTTTAAATTAATGTGACATAATGACACAAAATGTATCTAATAGATTGGATAGGAAGAATATTTGAATATAATTTTTAATTCCTTATATTTGGATAGTTCTATTTGAGATAAAGTAAATCTATAAGTTATAATCTAAAATTCTAAAAAAAAATCATGAGTAAATTTGACGAAAAAGTAGCGCAGTATTCTAAGTTTATGGACGATAAAGGTCTAAAATATGATGCAGACTTATTAAAGGCTGTAACAAAGGGATTAGGTCCATCTATTTATAAAAAAGATGCTGAAACCGTGTCTGGTTCAGATGCAAAAGAATTGTTAACGGTTAAAAATAATTTTTTAATTAAAAAGTTAGGTTTAGCAGATGGTCCAAAATTAGATGAAGCGATCAATAAAGTAGTGGAGGCAATTGGTAAATCTGAAAGAAATAAATACAGAGCAGTCTTTTATTATATGTTAGCTGTAGAATTTGGAAAGGAATCGATATACAACTAATATAAAATATAATTTTAATAAAAAAATCCAACTCATTGAGTTGGATTTTTTACATTTACCACAATTCTTAATTAAATCTTACGAATGTCGCAATTTATTAGTGTTTTTGATATGCTCAAAATAGGTGTTGGTCCCTCAAGTTCTCATACACTTGGGCCTTGGCGAGCTGCCGAACAATGGATCCGTCAATTAAAAGAAAATGAAAATTTTCATTTAGTTGATGCAATTCAGGTAGATTTATATGGTTCTCTATCTTTAACAGGTAAGGGGCACGCTACCGATTTGGCAATTCAATTAGGGTTAACAGGAGCAGATCCAGAATACCTGCCTATTGAAAACATTGCTACTATTATTGATGACATTAAGGAATTAAAAATACTTTCTTTAAACGGAGAAAAAGAAGTGCCTTTCTATAAAGAATCTATTGTATTTAATAGAGCATTTTTACCATTTCATGCAAACGGAATTACTTTTAGAGGTTTTTTTAAAGGTGATGAAATTTCTACACAAACCTATTTTTCTATTGGAGGAGGTTTTATTGTGCAAGAAAATGATCATTTAGAAGAAGAAATAGAAATCAATAAAAAGAATTTTCCTTTTCCAATCAATAGGGCTTTACAACTAGAAGAGTATTGTGAAAAAGAAAATTTATTAATTTCTGATATCGTTCTTCTAAATGAATTAGAATTAAATTCTGCAGAACATATAGATAAAGAATTGCACAGAATTTGGGATACGATGCTAGAATGTATGTTTACAGGCTGTCATACAGAAGGAAGGCTTCCTGGAGGTTTAAATGTAAAAAGACGTGCTTTTGATACACATAAAAAATTAATAAAAGATACCAGTTATACAAACCCAAAAGAATGGTTAACTGCCATAAGAAGCACAGAAGTAAAATTTAGAGAAATTTTAAAATGGGTTAGTTGTTTTGCATTGTCTGTAAATGAGGTAAACGCCGCTTTGGGTAGAGTAGTTACCGCACCAACAAACGGAAGTGCAGGTGTTATTCCGGCAGTTTTAATGTATTATATGGTGATAGAAAATCATGAAGCCGATTTTAGTCACGTTAAAAAATTCTTATTAACGGCTGGTGAAATTGGGAGTGTTTTTAAGAAAAATGCTACAATCTCAGCAGCAATGGGAGGTTGTCAGGCAGAAATAGGTGTTTCTTCTGCAATGGCAGCAGCAGCTTTAACAGAATTATTAGGCGGTACAGCAGCACAATGTTTGTCGGCTGCAGAAATTGCTATGGAACATCATTTAGGTTTAACCTGCGATCCTATTGCTGGTTTGGTACAGGTGCCTTGCATAGAACGTAATTCTATGGGCGCAATAAAAGCGATTCATGCCGCTGAAATTGCTTTAGAAACAGATCCTAAAGAAGCTTTGGTGCATTTAGACAGTGTAATAGATACCATGTGGGAAACCGCAAAAGACATGAATAAAAATTACAAAGAAACCTCAGAAGGTGGTTTGGCAGTTACCGTGAGAATTGTAGATTGTTAATCAGTCTTCAGTTAGCAGTCGTCAGTCAGTTTGTGACAGCAAACTGCGTACTGAAGACTGCTAACTTTTTTTAACGTGTAAAAACCAAATCATTTCCAGAAGATAACTCTTCAGAAAAACGGTATTTATCAACATTAAAACCTTTTAAATCTTCTATAGTTTTAACGTTATTGTCAATAATATAACGCACCATTAAACCACGAGCCATTTTAGCGTAGGTCATTACAATTTTATATTCTCCGTTTTTATAATCTTTAAAAATAGGTGTAACCATTGGTACTTTTAAAACCTTTTTAGGAATTACTTTAAAGTATTCTGTACTTGCTAAATTTACTAATAATTCTCCGTCTTCTAATTCTTCATTTAATGCATTGGCAACAGTATCACCCCAAAACTTGTACAAATTTTCTTTAGTACCTACTTTTAAACGAGTTCCCATTTCTAAACGATACGGCTGAATTAAATCTAAAGGTTTTAATAAACCGTATAAACCAGATAAAATTCTTAAGTTGTTTTGAAGTAAAGGTATTTTTTCTTCTTCAATAGAGTTTACATCAATCCCTTTAAAAACAGCACCTGTAAAAGAGTAAATAGCTTGCTTTGCATTGTCTTTGGTAAAAGGAGTTGCCCAAGTTTGATTTCTATCATAATTTAAAGCAGACAAATCATCAGAAATTTTCATCAACTCAGATAAGTTTTTTTTAGAAAGTGTTTTTAGTTTCTTATTTAACTTTTCAGATTGGTCTAAAAAACGAGGTTGCGTATGTAAACTTGTAGGTACTTTACTTTCGAAATCTAAAGATTTTGCTGGTGATATTATGATTTTCATATAATGTAATTCAGAAATAATTAAAGTATAAAAATACAAATGTTTATAGATTTCTTAAATGTATTTTAAGAGTAATATTTAATACTGTTATAATTATTTGTAATAGTTATAGTGTTTTTTGATAAGTAATTTCTTTTTTAAAATTAGTTAATCTAAATCTATATCCTTAGAATTCTCAGAGTAGGTTCTCCATTTTTCTAAACACTCTGTAATATCTGACGGTACTTCAGAATTAAAACGCATAAACTCACCCGTTTTAGGGTGCGTAAATCCTAATGTTTTTGCATGCAACGCTTGTCTTGGTAATACTTTAAAACAGTTGTTTACAAATTGCTTGTATTTGGTAAACGTTGTACCTTTTAAAATATCATCTCCACCATAACGCTCATCATTAAAAAGGGTATGTCCAATATGTTTAAAATGCGCTCTAATTTGGTGTGTTCTACCAGTTTCTAGTTTACATTGTACCAAAGTAACATACGTTAAACGCTCTAAAACTTTGTAATGTGTAACAGCATGTTTTCCAAAATCACCATCAGGAAAAACAGCCATTTGCAAACGGTTTTTTAAACTACGTCCTATATTTCCAATAATAGTACCTTCATTATCCTCTACATTTCCCCAAACTAAAGCATAATACAAACGCTCTGTAGTTCTGTCAAAAAACTGTTTCGATAAATGTGCCATTGCAAATTCTGTTTTTGCAACTACTAATAATCCACTAGTATCTTTATCAATTCTGTGCACCAAACCTGGTCTTTCGTTAGAATTGGTTGGTAAGTTTTCTATATGATGAATTAAGCCATTCACTAAAGTCCCAGAATAATTTCCGTGACCAGGATGCACTACCATACCTGCAGGTTTGTTTACTACAATTACCGTGTCATCTTCATAAACAATGTCTAAAGGAATGTCTTCTGCCACCAATAAGTTTTCTGCTGGCGGATATGATAAAACAACTCTAACAACATCATTTGGTTTTACTTTATGATTCGATTTTACAACCGCATCATTCACTAAAATATTACCTGCTTTTGCTGCTTGTTGAATTTTATTTCTGGTAGCGTTTTCTACAAAATTCATTAAAAATTTATCTACTCTTAAAGGTTCTTGTCCTTCACTAGCTGTAAATCTATGATGTTCGTACAAATCGTCGTTTTCTATATCTTGAGGTTGATTTTCTTGCAAAATTTATTTTTTAAGTCGAAGTAAATATTCATCGAATATCAACCTTTAACAGTTTAATTTTTTATTTTTGAATACTGAATACTGAATACTGAATACTGAATACTGAATACTGAATACTGAATACTGAATACTGAATACTGAATACTGAATACTGAATACTGAATACTGAATACTGAATACTGAATACTGAATACTAGTTCCCGTTTCCGTCACCTAAAACTAAATCTACAATAGAGTTTAAGGGTAATTTATCTCCGTGATTTAGAATTTCTCCTTTGTAGCGCAATCCACGTACAACATCTTTACCAATATCTCTAACAGAAATTGGGTTTGTACCAATATTAAAACCAATTGAGCGTAAATGAGAAGTAGCTTGTCTCTTAGTTCTTCCGTTTAAATCAGGAACAGTAACATCTCTATATTTAGATGGGTTTAATGTTAAGTAAATTTTACGTTTTTCTTTTACAAAATCTCCTGTTTCTGGAGATTGCTCAATGACAGATTTTTTTGGATAATCTGGATTGTAACTCGCGCTATCTATAACAATAAAATCTAGATTTAATTCTTCTAACTTTAGTTTTACATTTTCTAAAGACATTTTATGTAAGTTAGGAACTTGAATTTTTTGATGATGATTGGTAGAATAGCCTAACCAATATTTTAAGGCAAAAATAAATACCAATAAACCTACAATTGCAATAGCAACTTGTATAAAAAAGGATTTACTTTTAATAAATTGAAAAATACTCATTTTTTGATTTTTAGAACGCACAAAGATATAAAAACTAAACGTTGCTATTTCTATATTTATTTTGATAAATTTGTTTTATTATTTTAGAATCCATGAAACAGAATATTGCTATTGTAATGGGTGGTTATTCATCCGAAGTTAATATTTCCCTAACCAGCGGAAATGTAGTGTACAACCACTTAAATAAAGAGAAATACAATCCGTATAGAGTCCATATTTTAAAAGATAAATGGGTTGCATTAGATGCTGATAATAAAGAATATTTAATAAATAAAAGTAATTTTTCTTTTAATCTTAATGGTACGCCTGTTATTTTCGATTGTGTTTTTAACGCAATTCATGGTGCGCCAGGAGAAAACGGAACCTTGTTAGCGTATTTAAAATTGATTAATTTAAAACACACTTCTGCTCCTTTTTATCAAATGGCATTAACTTTTAATAAACGAGACACGTTAAGTGTTGTTAAAGAATATGGCGTTAAAACGGCACTTTCTGTTTATTTAAATAAAGGAGATGTTGTAGATTTAGACGCTATAATTAGCAAAGTTGGGTTGCCTTGTTTTGTAAAACCAAATAATGCGGGTTCTAGCTATGGAATTTCTAAAGCACATACAAAAGCAGAAATGTTGCCTGCTCTAGAAAAAGCCTACAAGGAAGATTCAGAAATTTTAATTGAATCTTTTTTAGACGGACCAGAAGTTTCGGTTGGGGTTATTCAGTATAAAGGAGAAACAAAAGTATTACCAATTACAGAAATTGTTACAGAAAATGATTTCTTTGATTATGAAGCTAAATACGAAGGGAAATCTCAAGAGATTACTCCTGCTAGAATTTCTGATGAAGAAAAAATTAAAGTAGAAGAAATAGCTATAAAGGTATATAAAATTTTAAATATGTCTGGTTTTTCACGTTCAGAATATATTTTAGTGAACGGAGAACCGCATTTCTTAGAAATGAATACAGTGCCCGGTTTAACCGAAAATAGTATTTTACCGCAACAAGCAAAAGTAGCAGGTATTTCTTTAGAAGAGTTATTTGATAACGCAATAGAATCGGCTTTTTTATAGAAGCAAGATTATCACAGTTGTGTCGTTGAATCAGGATGTTTTTGAAACAAGACGTAAAAACTAATTTATGTATATTGTAGAAACCAGAATAATTCTTGGTTCGAAAACATCAAAAAATACAAAGCTATGAAAAGACATAATTTTAAAAAGTTACAAATTTGGCAAGAAGCAATAGAGTTAGTTACCTTAAACTATAAATTTACGTCAACTTTACCTGATTTCGAAAAATTTGGTTTGGTGAGTCAATTAAACAGATGTGCTGTTTCTATTCCTTCTAATATATCCGAAGGAACAAGTAAAAGGACTAATAAACATTTTGTTTCTTTTTTAGAACATAGTTTAGGTTCTGCTTTTGAATGGGAAACTCAAATTATAATTTGTAATAATTTAAACTTCATGTCTCATGAAGTTTTTCTCGATTTAGAAAAAAGAATTCAGAAATTACAACAAAAAATATCAAATTTTATTTCAAGAGTCTTCGTTCGTGGTTCAAAAACATCATGATTCAAAAAAATCTAATAACATCAAATTTTTAAATAAAAAATGAAAAGAGCAATTTTCCCCGGATCCTTTGATCCAATAACATTAGGTCATTTTGATATCATAGAGAGAGGTGTAAAATTGTTTGATGAACTAATTATTGCCATTGGTATAAATGCTGATAAAAAATATATGTTCAGTTTAGAAGAGCGTAAAAAATTTATTGAAGATTGTTTTAAAGATAATCCGAAAATAAAAGTAGTAACCTACGAAGGTTTGACGGTTCATTTTTGTCAAAAAAATAACGTAGATTTTATTTTTAGAGGATTAAGAAACCCTGCCGATTTTGAATTTGAGAAGGCAATTGCACATACAAACCGTGATTTAGCACCCATTGAAACCGTTTTTTTACTAACAGCAGCAAGTACTTCTTATATTTCATCATCTATTGTAAGAGATGTAATTAGAAACAACGGAGACTATACAAAATTGGTTCCAGAACCGGTAAGAGTTAAATAAATATGGATAAATTTTTTAAGGGAGTCTTTTTAGTTATTGTTTTATTTTTGATGTTTTCTTGTGATAATTTATCCAAAGAAAAAAAAGATTTTACAACACTTTTCGAAAAGTCTGATGGAACCGAAACGCCAGAATACAAAGAGATCATTTCATATTATAAAGATCTTGCAGAAGCACATACTTCGGTTGCTTTATTTTCATTCGGACAAACAGATTCGGGAGAACCTTTGCACCTCGTTGTTTACAATAGAGAAGGTGTCTTTAATGTAGATGAAATAAAAAAATCAACCAAAAATAGAATTCTTATCAACAACGGTATTCACCCAGGAGAATCAGACGGAATTGATGCATCTATGTTGTTGCTTAGAGATATTGTACAAAGTGATTCTTTAATAGAAAAGTATAAAAATACTGTTATTTGTGTAATTCCGGTGTACAATGTTGGTGGTTCTTTAAATAGAAATTCGCATACAAGAGCCAATCAAAATGGTCCAAAAGAATACGGATTTAGAGGAAATGCAAGGAATTATGATTTAAATAGAGATTTTATAAAACAAGACTCTAGAAATTCAGCAGCTTTTGCAGAAATTTTTCATACTATAAATCCAGATGTTTTTATAGATAATCATGTAAGTAATGGTGCCGATTATCAATATGCAATTACACATTTATTTACACAACACAATAAACTAGGAGGTAAGTTAGGTAACTTTTTAGAGACACAGATGCGTCCGGGTTTAGAAAAATCATTGCAACAAAAAGGAATTTCAATTACACCTTATGTAAATGTTTGGGGCACCACGCCAGAAGCAGGGTTTTCTCAGTTTTTCGATTCTCCAAGATACTCTACAGGATACACAACTTTGTTTAATACTTTAGGATTAATGGTAGAAACTCACATGTTAAAACCTTATAAAATAAGAGTGGAGCAAACGTATGAATTGTTGTTTTCTGCGTTAGATTTTACAGAAGATCATTCTGATAAAATTAAAGAATTAAGAGCCAATGCTGTTGATGAGGTGTTGTCTAAGAAAACCTATCCTATTAGATTTAAGGTTGATAAAGAAAAACTTACAGAATTACAATTTAAAGGCTACGAGGCCGAGTATATCGATAGTAAAGTAACTACAGGAAAACGTTTGTTTTATGATACTACAAAGCCGTACACAAAACCCGTAAAATATTACAATAATTTTGTAGCGACGCAGTCTGTAAAAATTCCGAAAGGGTATATTTTAGAACAAGGTTGGCATAAAGTTTTAGAGCGCTTAAAAAACAATAAAATTGAATTTACTCGTTTAAAAAATGATACAATTATTGCAGTGGAAGTAAATCATATTGCTGAATTTGAAACTCGAAAAACAGCCTACGAAGGTCATTATTTACATTATAATACCACGATAAATGCATCAATTCAAAAATTTCAATTTAGAAAAGGAGATATTTACATTCCTACAAATCAAAACGGAGTTCGGTATTTGTTAGAAACGTTGGAAGCTGCAGCAACAGATTCTTTTTTTAATTGGAATTTTTTCGATACTATTTTACAACAAAAAGAAGGATATTCTGCCTATGTTTTTGAAGATATTGCAGCTTCTTTTTTAGCTGAAAACCCTTCAATAGAAAAAGAATTTTTAGAAAAACTGAATACAGATACTGAGTTTGCAAATAATCCAAAAGCGCAACTAGATTTTATCTACAAAAAATCACCTCATTACGAACCAGCACATTTACGTTTGCCAATTTTTAAAATATTTTAAATTATGAAAGTACTACCAATCGTTTTGTTATCCATATTTTTCTTCGGATGTAAATCTGAAAAAGTTAAAACAGCAACAACAAACACAGATGTTAAGACTAATTCCTTTTATGTTGGTACGTACACCAATAAAGATTCTAAAGGAATTTATAAATACGAACTTTCTGAAAAAGGAGAGTTACGAAAAGTAGGCTTGGTTGCAGAAACCGTAAATCCTACTTTTTTAGCAAAATCGAAAGATGGTAAAATACTTTTTGCAGTTGGAGAAACCAATGTAAACGGAACAGGTTTTGTAAAATCTTTTAAAATTGAAAAAGATTCTTTACAATTGATAAGTAACGAAGAGTCTGGTGGAGCAGGTCCTTGTTTTGTTGCTATAAATGATGATAATTATTTGATAACCGCAAATTATGGCGGCGGAAGTGTTGGTTTACTAAAAGCATCTGCTTCTGGGAAGTTATCGAAATTATTAAATGTGCAGCAACATGTTGGTAAAGGAACAACAGACAGACAAAAACATCCACACGCACATTCTGCGTGGTTTCATCCAACAAAAAAAGAAGTTATTTCTGTAGATTTAGGAACCAATGAATTATTGTTTTCTAACATCAATGAAGATAAACTTGTTTATACAAAACAAAAGTCTTTAAAAATGGCAGAAGGAGCAGGACCAAGACATGTAACGTTTCATCCAAATAATAAGTGGATTTATGTTTTAAATGAATTAGACAATACGGTTTCTTTGGTAAAAGAAAAAGAGGAAGCGTATTTTGTAGATTTTACAATTTCTACCTTGCCAAAAGACTTCACAGATTATAGCAAAGCAGCAGATATTCATATTTCTAAAGATGGAAAGTTTTTATATGCTTCCAATCGCGGACACGAATCGATTGTTATTTATGCGGTAAATGCTGAAGATGGAACCTTAACCACAATTGGTTACGAATCTGTTTTAGGAAAAAATCCTCGTAATTTTTCTTTATCTCCAGATGAACAATTTTTATTAGTTGCAAATCAAGATACGGATAATATTGTTTCTTTTAAAAGAGATATTGCTACGGGTACATTAACTTTTGTAAGTGAGATTGCTGCACCAACTCCGGTTTGTATTTTGTTTTAGGTTTGTAGTAGTTACAATTCAGTTAGTGCGTTTTCTGTCTGATTCTGTCAAAGACTTTGTACGTGTTAAAAATCCTTCGACAAGCTCAGGAGGACATTTTGCCTTTAAATTGGATTCAGATATATTATTAGTTATATTTTGTTTTCAAGAGTTATCAGTTTAAAAGCAATGCAATGCTAGTGCGAGCGTCTCGCTCGTACTTTCTTAATTCAATTTGCAAAAAAAAAATAGTATGGATTGGTAACAGAGAAGTATTGTTGATGTCACGAGCGGGACGCTCGCGTTAGCAGATATTTATATATGAGTCTGTGTATTTAAATTGGTTTCAATTTTGCGCGTGGTAAAAATCCTTCGACAGGCTCAGGAAGACATTTTGCGTTTAAATTGGATTCAGATATATTACTAGCAAGATTTTGTTTTCAAGAGTTATCAATTTAAAAGCAATGCAATGCTGGTGCGAGCGTCTCGCTCGTACTTTATCATGTATACATGATAGGTGCTCTCTTGTTAGCAGATGTTTATAAATGAGTCAATACGTTTAATTGGTTTCAATTTTATAAAACAAAACCTATGTTTACTATGTGTCTATGTGTTTGATTTTATGTGTGTTAAAAATTCTTCGACAAGCTCAGGAGGACATTGTGAATTTAAATTGGTTTCAGGTATATTATTACAAAATCTATGTGTCAATTTTATAACGACATGTCAGTCAGAGCTTGTCGAAGACTTTTTTGAGCATAAAATATTCTGCGATTAGCTTAGGAAGACAATGTGAGTTTATATTGGGTTTAGATATATTATAACATAAAATCTATGTTTTCTATATACCTATGTGGTCAATTTTTATAAGAGTTGCCTGTTCGAGCACAGTCGAGAACAATTCAATATTTAACGAAGTAGAAAATTATTTTATTCGTAACTTGTAATCTCTAAAATCAATTTTAAAACAACACATGCTTTTAATTTTAATTAATTGGATTTATATTTTTATATCCTGCTTAAGCTTTGGTTTTTTATTAAAAAAACTATTTAAAATTGAATCCCAAAATTTTACCATCCACCATATTTTAGGACTATTTTCAATTACATTATTCAGTTGGTTATATGCTTTTTTCTTTGCCTTAGACCTTGTTTATTATGGGGTAATGAGCAGCATCACTCTTTTTTGTCTTTATTTTTTCAGAAATTATATTAAGATCCAGTTAACGCAGTTTAAAAAGAGTTGGTTGTCATTTAGTAAAACCTATAAATTTGGACTTCTTTTTATTTTTATCATTGCTTTGGCAATGTCTTCGGTTACACCTTCTATTTTTGATAATGAGAGTTATTACCTGCAAACCATTAAGTGGTTAAATGAATATGGTTTTGTAAAAGGATTAGGTAATTTACACATCTTTTTTGCGCAAACTTCTAGTTGGCATATTTTACAAGCAGCGTTTACTTTTCCGTTTTTAGAAACGAATTTTAACGATTTGAATGGTTTCTTTTTAATCATTTTTTCTTTTTACAGCTTTCAGCAGTTGCATCAATTTAAGACAACAAAAAAAATACATCAATTATATATAGGAAGTGTGTTGGTTAGTTTGCCTTTTATTATTTTTTTCATCAACGCACCATCTCCAGATTTACCGGTTTTTTTAATAAGTCAGTTGTTATTTTATCTTTTTTTAAAGCATTTTAAGAAGATTGAATACTCTAATTTTATACTTATTCTATTGCTCACAATTTTTTTATGTGTTATTAAAATTACTACTTGTATATTGGTTTTATTACCATTGATTTTATTTATAAAACATTATAAAGTACTGAAAAGTAGTTTGGTAAACCCCATCGTATTCTCACTTTTTGTATTGGGATTGTTTTTAATGAAAAATGTAATTCTTACAGGTTACTTGTTATATCCTTTGCAAATTTTAGATGTTCTAAATGTAGACTGGAAAGTACCTACAGCACTCATTCAATTGTTTAAAGTAGGTACGTATAATGCTGCTTTCGATTATCAAGAGTTAGCAAATCTTTCTACCTATCAATTATTTATTGCTTGGATAACTTCGTTTAAGTTTAACGGAATTATAAATATGATATTTATGTCGCTTTTAATCTCTTTCCCTTTTTTATGGTATTTTAAAAGTAAAGAAAAGTCCGTGTTTATATTGTATGTAATAGGTGTTTTAAATTTTGTATTGGCTTGGATTTTCTCTCCTCAATACAGATTTTTCTTTTTTTATATGTTATTCTTTGCCATGCAAATCTGTGTTTGGTTTTTTAGAAAAGAAAAAACAATTGTATTTTTTATGGCTGTGAGTTTGTTATTAAGTTTGGTTCCTTTTTTAACAGAATTAAAGCTAAGTAATTATACCACTATTAAAAAAACGAATACTAAAACAAGCCTTTTAAAACTTGAAAATATTTTACAACCAAATGTAAATTCTAGCATGAGTGCCGACTTTGAGCAGCATATAGAAAACGGGTTTCACTACAATTCTCCCACAAAAGAAAGTTATTTCTGGACGGTTGGTATTGTGCCTTTACCAGCAGTGAATGTCAAACAAATTTCTTTTATAAAAAAGCACTATAAAATTGTTCCGAGTTTAAGAACTGAGGATGTTGGAGATGGTTTTATGAGTTTGGTTAGTGAATAGTGGATTTTTATAGGAAAAGAAGATAATATTATTTATTTTAGAAAATAGTTTAAATAAAATTGAAAACAAAAACACCCCTTGTTACTTGTGCAATCATCCATTTTGATGACAAAATTTTAGCTGTTCAACGAAGCGATACAATGAAACTTCCTTTGAAATGGGAATTTGCAGGTGGAAAGATTGAAAAAGGTGAAACTGAAATTGATTGTATAAAAAGAGAAATATTTGAGGAGCTAAACATTATTATTGATGTAAAGAAAAGACTTACTCCTGTCATTCATCAATATTCTGATTTTAAAATTAAATTAATTCCATTTATTGCTGATTATGTTTCAGGGGAATTGTTATTTAAAGAGCATTCTGATTTTGTTTTAGTTAATAAAAACGAATTAATTAACTTAGATTGGGCTGATGCAGATTTACCAATTTTAAAAGAATTTTTAGCATTATGAATCAAGGAATTTACGAAGAATTAATAACACAGTTAGTTTCTGCGAATTTAAATAAGCTAGACAAAGAAAAATTCTATTTAAAGAAAATTAAAATTGATAAAGAGGAGGCTTCGAGTATTTTATCTAAACATTTAGCACTAACGGTAAAACATGCTTTTCAGCTTATAAAAGGAAAAATAGAACTACAAATAGAAATTGCTAATAAAATAATTAAGTTACTAAAAGAAGAGCTTAACAAACAAGAGTTTGAAGGAGATTTAATAAATATTGAAGGAGAAATTTTAAAAGCTGTTTTTTCTAAAACGGATGCACATTTTTTTAATTTAGATTTAAGACTTAAAGAAATAACGCCCTATACAAGGTTAACCCAAAGCGAATTATTTACAGGAGGAAATGGCGGTTTATCTTTAGAAAGTGAACTTAAAAAAGAAATCCTTTCTTCAAATCAAATAAACCTATTAGTATCTTTTATCAAATTTAAAGGCATTATAATTCTTGAAAAAGAATTAAGAGAGTTTACAGAACGTGGCGGAAAATTAAAGGTAATAACAACCACATATATTGGCGCTACAGATTATAAAGCCATTCAATTACTTTCTAAACTACCAAATACAGAAGTTAAAATATCTTACAACACATCTAATGAAAGATTACATGCTAAAGCTTATTTATTTTACAGAAACACGGGTTTTCATACAGCATACATAGGTTCTTCTAACTTTTCTAGATCTGCTCTTACGGATGGTTTAGAATGGAATCTAAAAATTACAACAAAAGAAGTTGGTCATATTATAGATAAATTTCAAAAAACTTTTGATGCTTATTGGCTAAGTAAAGATTTTGAAACGTTTGATGATTCTATTCATAAAGAAAAACTTCAAAATGCATTAAAACAAAGTAAATTTAGCAAGCCTTACGTGAATACAACTGCTTTATTTGATATTAAACCATTTCCTTATCAAAATGAAGTTTTAGAAAAATTAGAAGTAGAAAGAACTGTACATAACCGATTTAGAAACCTTGTAGTTGCAGCAACAGGAACTGGTAAAACAGTTATTTCCGCATTTGATTACAAACGTTTTAAACAAAATAACAAATCATCTAAACTCTTATTCCTTGCGCATAGAAAAGAAATACTACAAAAATCATTATCTACTTTTCAAGGAGTTTTAAGAAACAATAATATTGGCGAATTATGGGTGGACGGTATGGTTCCTGATAATTTCGAATTTGTTTTTGCTTCCGTTCAATCAGTAAATAACCAACTAGAAAATTCTAATTTATCACCAGATTATTATGACTTTATTATTGTTGATGAATGCCATCATCAAACAGCAAATAGCTATCGAAAAATAATCAACTATTTTAAACCAAAAGTTTTACTTGGCTTAACCGCAACACCAGAACGTATGGATGGTGGGGATATTCTTGATGATTTTGATAATAAAATTGCCGCAGAAATTAGGTTACCTGAAGCAATGAATAGAAAACTGCTTTGTCCTTTTCAATACTTTGGAATTACAGATAGTATTGATTTAACAAACGTAAGTTGGGTAAAAGGTAAATATGTAGCTAGTGAACTGACAAACCTTTACACAGGAAGTGATAGAAGAGTTAGAGAAATAATAGGTGCTTTAGATAAATATTCAAAAGACATAAATGATGTAAGAACATTAGGATATTGTGTTTCTATAGAACATGCCAAATACATGGCACAAAAATTCACTTTAGCAGGTTTAAGAGCAGCTTATCTTACAAGTAATAATAGTAATGAAAGAGTTTTTATCCGTCAGCAATTAGAGAAAAAAGAGATTAATTATTTATTTGTTGTTGACATGTTTAATGAAGGAATTGATATTCCGGAAATAGACACAGTACTCTTTTTAAGACCAACAGAAAGCTTAACGGTATTTTTACAACAACTAGGAAGAGGTTTAAGACTTCATGAAGAAAAAGACTGTTTAACGGTGTTGGATTTTGTTGGAAACTCTAAACCAGAATATAATTTTGAAAGTAAATTTAGAGCTTTAATTGGTAAAACAAATACTACTGTTTCTAAAGAAATTGAAGATGATTTCCCTCATCTTCCTTTAGGTTGTTCTATTATTTTAGAGAAAAAGACAAAAGAAACTATTCTTGAAAATATAGCAGCTGCCACTTCTCTAAATAAAAAGAATTTAATTAGTAAAATTAAAAGTTTTCAGCATGATACAAACTTACCTTTAACTATTGGAAACTTTAGCAAGCTCTACTCGATTCCTTTACAAGATATTTACAAAAGAGGTAGCTGGAAAAGACTATGTCAACTTGCAGGAAAAATAGAAGATTTTAATACCGAAAATGAAAAGGCTATTGTTTCTGCTATTTCTAATAAATGGTTATCTACAAACTCATTAAGTTATTTTACTTTCATTTTAAAAATTGCAAAACAGAATTTTAAATTGGTTTTATCTGAATTAAAAGAAAATGAAAAAACAATGCTTTTAATGCTTCATTATGATATTTGGTTAAAAAAAGGTTCTTTTAATTCTTTAGAAGAGAGTATCAAACAAATTGGAAACAATCCTACTTTAGTGGAAGAAATAAAAGAAGTTCTTGAATTCTTAATTGAAAATATAGATTTTAAAGAATTACCAATTAATCTTCCGTATCTACAACCTTTAAAATTACATAGCCGTTACACTAGAGACCAAATATTAGTAGCTTTTAAATTTAGTAGTTTTGATGACAAATCTACTATCAGAGAAGGAATAGCAGAAAAAAAGGATATAAATACTGAACTTTTATTTATCAATTTAATAAAATCAGAAGAAAACTTCTCCCCAACAACGATGTATGATGATTATGCTGTAAATGAATTATTATTTCACTGGCAAACTCAAAATTCTGCTAGACCAGATACAGGAAAAGGATTGTCTTATATAAATCATAAAATAACCGAAAAAAGAATATTACTTTTTGTTCGTGAAAAAGCAAAAAATGAATTCGGAAATACTAATGGATATGTTTTTATTGGAGAAGGAAATCTAAAAGATTATTATGGTTCTAAACCAATGAGTATCAATTGGGAATTAAATGAGCCAATGCCACATTATTTATGGAAAGATGCTGCAAAATTAGCAATAGGATAAACAACAAAAAAGCTCAACTTTTAAAAGTTGAGCTTTTTTAACAATCTATAAATACCTTCTTCTAAAACTTATATTCCCCCAAAGGTTTAGGGAAATCTTCAGGATTTGCAGCTAAATGATAACGAGGGTCATCAATATCTTCTAAAATAACCTCAGAAAAAACAGGGCTCGATTTAAATAGCAACAATTTACAATCTTCACTTAAGTGTTTTAGTGTAATTTTTTTTCCAGCAGCTTGGTATTTTTCAACCAAATTAAAGATAGCTTCTATGGCAGAATGGTCGGTTACACGAGCTTCTACAAAATCTATTTCTACAACGTCTGGATCATTTTTGATGTCAAATTTCCCATTAAATTCAGTGATACTTCCAAAGAAAAGTGGTCCCCAAATTTCATAAATTTTTGTTCCGTCTGCTTTAAAACGTTTTCTAGCTCTAATTTTCTTAGCACTTGTCCATGCAAAAGATAAAGCAGAAATAATAACCCCAACAAATACTGCAATGGCTAGGTCAAAGAAAACTGTTACGGCAGACACTATAATTAATACAGCAGCATCAGACATTGGTATTTTCTTTAAAATTCTAAAACTAGACCAAGCAAATGTTTCTATCACCATCATAAACATTACACCAACAAGCGCTGCAATAGGTACTTGCTCAATATATTTATCGGCAAATAAAATAAAGGTAAGTAGGGTTAAGGCCATCATAATACCAGATAAACGTCCACGTCCGCCAGCATTAATGTTTATCACCGTTTGCCCAATCATACCACAACCACCAGTTCCTCCAAAGGCACCACTTACAATATTTCCTGCACCTTGCGCAATACATTCTCTATTTCCGTTTCCTCTAGTTTCTGTTAACTCATCAACTAGATTCATAGTCATTAAGGTTTCTATTAAACCAACTGACGCTGCTAAAAATGCATACGGAGCAATAAATTTTAAAGTATCTAAATTAAAAGGAAGGTTGCTCCATAATTCTAAAACATTTAAGTTTTTAGAAAGTTCTGCAATTCCGTTTAAACCAGCTCCACCACCGTCTCTAATAAAATCTCCAACATTAATTGAGTTTAATCCGCTAAAAATAGAGATTAAAGTAACTATTAAAATAGCTGTTAATGCAGCCGGAATTTTTGTTGTAATTTTAGGTAAACCCCAAACGATTAACATGGTTAATAATACCAAGCCAATCATTATATATAAGGTGTTGCCTTGCATGCTATATTTTACAACTCCAGAATCTTTTACAGCATAAAAGCCTTCGTCAGAAACATTAAAAACTACTTTTTTAGTGTTAAGATCAAAAACCTGACCTTCAGAAATTAAAAATAACTCTTCGTTGGTAGTACTATTTTTAACGATATTATCATCAATAGTAAATATTACCGTGTTAGAAACTAAATCTTTAACTTGGTTATTAGATACGCTATAAACCAATTCTTTAGATTCGGTTTTACGCATATTTTGTCCGTAGAAATCTTTTTTATTTTCTTTAAACATTCCCAATTGTGCCATAAAAATAACAATGGCCAAACCGTTTACAAACCCCATCATTACGGGATGCGGAATTAGACGTACAAATTTACCTAACTTAAAGAGTCCTGCAAAAATTTGTATCACCCCCATTAAAACAACGGCGGCTAAGAGATAAAAATAGCCCATATTTTCTACCGGATTGTCAAATAACAAGCCTTTTGCATGTCCTTCTTGTATCATGTGTACAAAAATTACTGCTACGGCACCTGCGGCTCCAGAGATTAAACCTGGTCTTCCACCAAAACTTGCTGAAATAATTCCTACTACAAAAGCACCGAACAATGCCACAATAGGACTTATTTGTGCTACAAAGGCAAAAGCTACAACTTCTGGTATCATTGCTAAGGAAACGGTTATTCCGGCAAGTACATCATCTTTTGCGTTTGGTAATATTTTTCTAATAAATTCAGTCATAATTTGGTAATTTTTAAAGTCGGCAAAGATAGACGGTTTTTTTAAAAAAAGACCTTTCTTGTGAGGATTGTTAATCCATACAAATGTATTTATCAGATAAGTAGGTTACCAATTCATAAATATGAACTAACTAAAAAAGAAGTGTTTAACGGAGTTAAGAAGAAAAAATAATATAAAAAAGTACCTTAACTTTCAGATTTAACCTAAATTAATCTTCAGTACTTTACTAATTAGTGGTTTCTAAATAGGTGTTATACACTAATTGAATGTTAGCGTACGTATTTTCTAATGCAGCTTCAATGGCTGTTTTATTTTTAAAAACAACTTCGGTAATGCCTTCTTCTAGTTGAGGTGTTAATTTTTCTGAATAATTAGAAGTCATTAAATACCAATAAGTCTGTTTTAATTTAACTCCTTTATGAAAATAAATATGATAAGTAGTAATTAAAGGTTTGATAAGTTGCAGGTTAGAAATGCCACATTCTTCTGTTACTTCCCTAATTGCTGCGGTTTCTATTGTTTCTTCTTTTTCAATCCATCCTTTAGGTAAATCCCAAACACCGTTTCTTAAAATAAATAAAACTTCTTTTTTGGGGTTTAGCACTAATCCGCCAGCGGCGGGAATTACTTTCATATTTGTTAAAAAAGATTTCCAATCATTCTCTAAGTCAGTCGAGTAAAAAATAACTCCTTTAAGTTCATTGTTTTTTAGTTTCAGAATAATTTCATCAAAAACAACATTCTTAAAATTGTAAACAGGAAAAATATTTTCTTTTTGTGAAGAAGAAGTGAAAATTATTGGCGTATCATTTACAAAAACTTTATACATTTGCGATATGATTTTAAACAAAGATACGGCAAAAAAAACAGCTGAACTTTTATTGCAAATAAAAGCAATAAAGTTAAGCCCAAATGATCCCTTTAATTGGGCGTCAGGTTGGAAGTCTCCAATATATTGTGATAATAGAGTTACTTTATCTTATCCTCCAGTTCGTGTTTTTCTTAAAGAAGAAATATCAAAACTTGTAGAATTAGAATATGGTAAGCCAGATGTTATTGCTGGTGTTGCTACAGGTGCAATTGCTATTGGGGTTTTAGTAGCGCAACAATTAGGTGTTCCTTTTATTTATGTTAGGCCAGAGCCAAAAAAGCATGGTAGAAAGAACCAAATTGAAGGGCATTTAGAAAGCGGACAAAATGTTGTTGTAATTGAAGATTTAATAAGTACAGGTAATAGTAGCTTAAATGCAGTGGAAGCTTTAAAAGAAGCGGGTGGTGTTGTAAAAGGTATGGTTGCTATTTTTTCTTATGGATTTGATATTGCAAAGAAGAATTTTGAAGAAAAAAATGTAGGATTAACTACTTTAAGTAATTACGAAAACTTGTTAGAACAAGCTTTAGATAGTAATTATATTACAGATAAAGAGTTGGCAACATTAAATGATTGGAGAAAGAACCCAAGTGAGTGGAAACAATAAAATTGAAGCATGAATATTAACGGAAATACAGTTACTATAGAGAAATCTGCTGAAGAAGTGTTTACTTTTTTTACAGATTTAAAGAACTTTGAGCAATTAATGCCAGAGAATATTCAAAAATTTGAAGTTGATGGTGAATCTTTTATATTCGGTTTGCCTGGTATGCCAGAGATTAGACTCGTTTTAAAAGAAAAAACACCATTTACTAATATTACATTAGGTGCTGCAAGTAGTAAATTACCTTTTACTTTAGCTGCGGATATTAACGAAATTGCAGAAAATAAAACAGAGGTAAGCTTAAAATTCGATGGAGAATTTAATGCAATGATGGCAATGATGATTAAAAAACCATTGACAAAATTTGTAGATACGCTTACAGAAAATATAGGAAAACTTTAAAGAAAAGAAATTTCTTTAAGTCCAAATTCTTGGATAATATCATCTTCTAATAGAACTTGTAGTTTTCCGAAATCTGAAATTCCAGAAATCATTCCCATAAAAATTTCATCCTTACTATTTTTAAACATAGTAGGGATATTTTTTTTATACAATACATCTAAATATTTTTCTTCCAAAAGTTTAAATTTTTGAGAAGTTAAGCATTTTATGTTTTTTTGAATTTCTTCTAAAATATTAGATAATAAAAGATCTAAATTAGACTCTAAACCCGTTTCTAATTTTAAAGAAGTAGCGTTCTTTAAGTGTTCAGGGAAAATTTCTTGGTTTACATTTAAGCCAATTCCTACAAAAGAATTTTTAATACGATCACCAGAAAAGGTGTTTTCAATTAAAATGCCACAAATTTTCTTGTTTGCTGACAGAATGTCGTTAGGCCATTTTATAGATGGTTTAGGTAAGTTTTTAGCTAATAAAACAGTATAAATAGATAAGGAAATAGCAAAGTTTAAATATTTTTTTTGAACTACCTTTAAATCTTTAAAACTTATGAATACGCTGAATGTTAGGTTTTTATGTGGTTCGGAAACCCACTTATTTTGTTGCTGACCTCTCCCTTTTGTTTGGTTTTGAGTAACAACAGTTGTAAAATTCTCTAGGGTAGAATTTTGAGCTAAATCCTTTAAAAAAGAATTCGTAGAATCGGTGGCACTAAGTTTGATTGTTTTCAAGTGTTAAATAAAGTGTAAACTACTGTAATAATACACAAAATACTCGCAAAAAAATAATAACTTTGCGTTAAATATAGAAAAAAGTTAATGACAAATAAAAAAGTAAGTACAGATGATTTAATTGCTTTAATTATTAAAGGGATTGATGAGGTAAAAGGAGAAAATATTCAATTATTAGACTTACGAGATATAGAGAATACTGTATGCGATTATTTTGTAATCTGCTCGGGAAACTCAAATACACAAGTAAATGCAATTTCTGGTTCTATTCAAAAAATAGTAAGCAAAGAACTTAAAGACAAACCTTGGCATATAGAAGGCCAAACAAACTCTGAGTGGGTTTTAATGGATTATGTAAACGTAGTGGTACACATTTTTCAAAAACAGGTTCGTGACTATTATGATATTGAAAGTCTTTGGGGTGATGCTAAAATTACAGAGATAAAATCAGTTTAATCTTTTTATTTTTTAAATAAATGAGTGATTCAAAAAAAGATAGTAATTCTAATATGCCTAAATTTAAGTTTAACGCGTATTGGATATATGGTGCAATATTTGTTGTAATAATGGCATTTCAGTTTTTTAGTAGTGGAGATTTAGCTACTAAAAGTATTTCTAAAAATGAGTTTAATGATATCTTAAAAGATAATGATATCTCTAGAATTGTTGTTTTAAATAACAATTTAGCTCAGATTTATATTAAAGAAGAAGCACAAAAAAAACAACGTTATAGTAAGATTATAAACTCTGCTTTTTATACGCAAGGATCTTCTTTTTATGACTATAATTTTGGGGATTTACAAAATTTCGAAAATAATGTTGAAAAAGCAAGACAAGCAAACGAGCTAGACTTTGATATAAAAAATGAAAACAAAACAAGTATTTTTGATACTATTCTAGGTTTTTTACCTTTTATAATATTAATTGCTGTTTGGTTGTTTTTTATGAAAAGAATGTCTGGCGGTGGAGCTGGAGCTGGTGGCGGAGGTCAAATATTTAGCATTGGTAAATCTAAAGCAAAATTATTTGATAAAGACACAAAGGTAAAAACTACGTTTGAAAATGTAGCCGGTTTAGAAGGTGCTAAAGAAGAGGTACAAGAAATTGTAGACTTCTTAAAAAATCCAGAAAAATATACTTCATTAGGAGGTAAAATTCCAAAAGGTGCTTTATTAGTAGGACCTCCAGGAACAGGTAAAACCTTACTAGCTAAAGCGGTTGCAGGTGAAGCAGATGTTCCTTTTTTCTCTTTATCTGGTTCAGATTTTGTTGAAATGTTTGTAGGTGTGGGTGCTTCTCGTGTAAGAGATTTATTTAAAAAAGCTGCAGAGAAATCTCCTTCTATTATCTTTATTGATGAGATAGACGCTATTGGTAGAGCTCGTGGTAAAAATAGTATGACTGGTGGTAATGACGAGCGTGAAAACACGTTGAATCAATTATTAACAGAAATGGATGGTTTTGGTACAGATGTAAATGTTATTGTACTAGCAGCAACAAACAGAGCAGATGTTTTAGATAGTGCGTTAATGCGTGCGGGTCGTTTTGATAGACAGATCTATGTAGATTTACCAAACATCAACGAAAGAAAAGAAATTTTTGAAGTACATATTAAGCCTTTAAAATTAGCAGGAGATGTTAAGATAGATTTCTTAGCACAACAAACACCTGGTTTTTCTGGGGCAGACATTGCTAATATGTGTAATGAATCTGCATTAATTGCTGCCAGAAATGGTAAAAAAGCAATTCATCATCAAGATTTCTTAGATGCTGTAGATAGAATTGTTGGTGGTTTAGAGAAGAAAAATAAAGTAATTACACCAAAGGAGAAAAAAGTAATTGCTTTTCATGAAGCAGGTCACGCAACTATTAGTTGGATGTTAGAGCATGCTGCACCATTGGTTAAAGTTACTATTGTACCTAGAGGACAATCTTTAGGAGCTGCTTGGTATTTACCAGCAGAAAGAATGATTGTGCAGACAGAGCAAATGTTAGATGAAATGTGTGCTACCATGGGTGGTAGAGCTGCAGAAAAGGTAATGTTTAATAAAATATCTACAGGAGCTTTAAGCGATTTAGAAAAAGTGACCAAGCAAGCAAAAGCAATGGTTACTGTTTATGGTTTAAATGAAGCAGTTGGTAATGTTACGTATTATGATTCTTCTGGAAACGATGGTTTTGTTAAACCTTATAGTGAAGAGACCGGTAAAACAATAGATCAAGAAATTTCTAAAATTATTGAAGCTCAATATGTAAGAGCAATAGAAATTTTAGAAGAAAATAAAGATAAATTAACGACTCTTGCAGAATTATTATTGGAAAAAGAAGTTATTTTTAAAGACGATTTAGAAAAGATATTCGGTAAAAGACCTTTTGAAGAAGCTCTTGAAGTAGAAATCGTTGAAGATAAAAAAGAGATTCCTCCAGTAGAATTAAAAACTGAAGAATAATAAATGAATTTTTTTAAAAAGCTATTCAACATACCCAATAAAGAAGAAAAGGACATCCAAAGACAAGAAGTAGATCTTTCTTTGGATGATCTTTTTGTACATAACTTTCTTGATAAAGGAGGTAAGTTTTTATATTGTTTAAAAGAAAGTGAAGTTGTAGAGAACTTAAAGAGTATTTTAAAAGAGAATAATTGGAATCAATTAACGCTTTTAGATGACAAGTTATCTTCCTTTTTAAATAGACATGAGGTAGCAATGAATAGAAATTTCAATTCAAATTTTCCTGTTTTCTTAAATTGCGAACATTTAATTGCAGATAATGGAGATATTTTATTTTCATCAAAACAATTAAAAAGTATTAAGTTATCAGAGATGCCTCAAAACTTTATCGTTTACGCAACTACGAGTCAGTTGGTTAAAGATATGGGAGAAGGGTTAACAGGTATTAAAATTCATCATAAAGATAATTTGCCTACCAATATTTCTGCCATAAAAAATTATAACATCCATAAAAATGATGATAATTTCTTAAACTACGGCAACAGTAACTCAAAAAACTTATATTTGCTGCTATTAGAAGATTTATAATATGAGTAACCTTTTAAAAAGGAGTCTTTCAGGCATAATTTACGTTTTAATTTTTATATCAGCGATTCTTTTTTCAAAAGAATCGTATGTGGTTCTAACAACTATTTTTGGGTTGTTGTGCGTTTGGGAATTTTCTAAACTCATTAAATTTAAAGGATTGATAGGGTATATTTTCTTTAGCTTAACATTATTTTTAATGTTAAAAAGGCCAGAAAGCTATGCCGTAATTATTATTTTAGGAATTACAATAGTTTCTTCTTTATCTCTTATCTATTACTTATTTACTAAAAAAGAAATTTCTTTCTCTAATGATAGATCTAAATCTGGTTTACTAATTAGGTACCCTATTTTTTCTATGATTTTTTTAATCCTTCTACCTATTTATAACGGAGAATATAATCGGTATTTAATAATTTCTATTTTAATTATGATATGGGTAAATGATAGTTTTGCTTTTTTAGTGGGTAAAAATTTTGGGAAAAGAAAATTATTTGTTTCTGTTTCTCCAAAAAAGACACAAGAAGGTTTTTTAGGTGGGTTGGCTTTTGCTTTAATTGCGGCCTTTATAATTAGTAAATTAAATACCGATTTTACAGTAGTAAATTGGTTAGTTATAGCTGTTATTGTTAGTGTAATTGGTACTATTGGAGATTTAGTAGAATCTAAATTTAAAAGACAAGCCAATATTAAAGATAGTGGTACTATTATGCCTGGGCATGGTGGTATTTTAGATAGATTGGATAGTTTGTTATTTGCAGCACCATTTGTATATTTGTATATTAATTTTATAATTTAAGTATGATTCGTTTTCACAAAGAAGGGTATAAAATAATTGTTATTACCTTTATAATAACAATAGTAGGTGTATTGCTAGCCGATAATTTAATTAGTATACCTTGGCTTGTTAAAGCAATTCAAGTTTTATTACTTGCTTTTTTAGTAATTGTACTACAGTTTTTTAGAAACCCTAAAAGAGTTGCTCCATTAAATGACAACGTATTAGTTGCACCGGTAGACGGTAAAGTGGTTGTTATAGAAGAAGTAGAAGAACCAGAATACTTTAAAGGAAAAAGATTACAAGTGTCTATTTTTATGTCTCCTATTAACGTGCATGTTACCAGATACGCTATGAGTGGAGTTGTAAAATATAGTAAATATCATCCAGGAAAATATTTGGTTGCATGGCACCCGAAAGCATCTACAGAAAACGAAAGAACTACGGTAGTTGTTAATAATGCAGCTTTTGGAGATGTTTTATACAGGCAAATAGCAGGTGCATTGGCAAAGAGAATTGTTAATTATGCAAAAGTTGGTGATACAGCTGTACAAGGAGCAGATGCAGGTTTTATTAAATTTGGTTCTAGAGTAGACCTTTTTCTTCCATTAGGTACAAAGCTAAATGTATCTTTAAATGATACAGTAAAAGGAGGAGTTCAAGTAATTGCAGAAAAATAGTAAGATATGGAATCTGATTTAGACAAAGATTTTAACGAAGCTTTCTATAGAATTTCTAAATTAGAAAAAGTGATTGCTCCAGACATTATGCTAAAATTTTACGCTTACAATAAGCAAGCCAATTTTGGTAATAAGTTTTCTTTTAATGACGAGCATAACGTTAGAAGCGCATTTAAATTAAATGCATGGATGCAATTAAACGGCATGAAATCTGACGTAGCAAAACAAGAATATATTAATTTAGCAAAAATAGTTTTAAACAGTAAACAATAACATTATGAAAAGAGTAGTAGTTTTATCATTATTAATGATTGTAGCGTTTAATTTTTCATCTTGTAAATCAGATAAAAAATCTGATAAGAAAGTAGAAGATACAATTAAAACAGAAAAGAGTGCAGCAGCTTTTTCTTTAGAGAAGGCAAAAAATGAAATTAACTTTGTAGCGTATAAAACTACAGATAAAATTCCAGTAGGAGGTCAATTTAATAAAGTTGATATTATTTCTGGAGGAGAAGGAGCTTCTATTAAAGATGCTATTAATAATACAGAGTTTTCAATTCCTGTAAGTAGTATTTTTACAAAAGACACTAGTAGAGATTTTAAAATTCAAAAATTCTTCTTTGGTGTAATGGATAATACAAAATTACTTTCTGGTAAATTATTGATAACAGATGACGTTAATGGTGTAGCAGAAATTAAAATGAATGGAGTTACAGAAAAAGTAGCTTTTACGTATACTATTGTAGAGAATGTTTTTAAAATGACAGCTACTATGGATATCACTAAATGGAATGCTTCTGAGGCTTTAGCATCATTAAATACAGTTTGTAGTGATTTACATAAAGGTGCAGACGGAGTTTCTAAAACATGGAGTGATGTGGCTTTAAATATTACTTCTACTTTCTAAGAAGCATTATAAATTATTCAACGCTTTTTTAAGTGTTTTAAATCGAAAAGAATATCCGTTCTTTTCGATTTTTTTTGCCGAAATTTTACTTCCTTCTAATAATATTTTTGCCATATCGCCAAATACAAGCTTCAACATAAAACTAGGAACTCCAATTCCTAAATAAGGTTTGCCTATGCTTTTTGCTAATTCCTTAGAGAATGTTTTACTAGTGTGGTGTTCTGGAGCAACGGCATTAAATACACCTTCTAAATTATCATCAATAACTTTTATATAGATGGCACATAAATCATCTAAATGGATCCAAGGTAAAAATTGTTTTCCAGAACCTAAAGGAGTTATAATAGGTGTTTTCATTTTGTCTAATGCACCGCCTTTATCTGTTAAAACAACGCCGGTTCTTAAGATTGTTACCGGAATGTTTTTTGTTGAAAATTGCTGTGCGGCGTTTTCCCATTTTTGGCAAACTTCACCTAAAAAATCAGTACCTGCTTTGTCTGTTTCTTCATATATTTTATCTGTAGTAACAGCGCCGTAATAACCAACGCCAGAAGCAGAAATAAAACCTTTTAAATTAATTTTAAGCTCATTAATTTTATCATACAGTAAATTGGCGCTTTTTACTCTGCTATCAATTATTATTTGCTTTCTTTCTTTAGTCCAACGTTTGTCTGCAATTCCTGCTCCGGCTAAATGAATAATATAATCGGTATCTAAAAGTGCTATTTCATCAATGTAATTAGAAGAAATATCCCATTTAAATTCATTTTCTTCTTTGGGATTTCTACTTAAAATTACAACTTCATGATTTTTATCAATCAGTAATTTTGATAATCTTTTGCCGACTAAACCCGTACCACCTGTAATAATTATTTTTGCCATATGGTAAATATAATTAATTTTTGTCTAATGTTTTTAGAATATTATAAAACAAATTTATGCATACATATAGTAATCCAATGTTAATTTTTATTTTTCATCCGTATAAAATTGTACTTTTATAGTGATGAAAAAAAATAATAAAAGAAAAGGTTTTGTCTTTAAAACCTATGAAGCAGAAAATCAATCTCCTTTCGAAAAATTATTCGAAATTTTTAAGGAATTGATAACACATACCTCTGGAGATTTTGATGAAGCCATAGATTGGTTGCGTTCTTTAGATAAAGAATATAAATTAACGGATGAAAATTATACTATTGATGACTTTATTGAAGATTTAAAGAAGAAAGGCTACATAAAGGAAGAGGTAAAAGGAGATGGGACTGGAGTTAATAAGATTACTCCAAAAACAGAACGTGCTATTCGTCAGCAAGCATTGAATCATATTTTTGGAAAAATAAAACGAAGTGGTGCTGGTAATCATAAAAGTAAATCTCCAGGAATAGGAGATGAACATACCGGAGATTTAAGAGAATATCAATTTGGTGATGCCTTAGACAAAGTTTCTATGACAGAAAGCATTAGAAATGCGCAGGTAAATAACGGAATAGATAATTTTAGTCTTACCGAAAACGATTTGGTGGTGGAAGAAACCATGCACAAAAGCCAAATGAGTACGGTTCTAATGATTGATATAAGTCACTCTATGATTTTATATGGAGAAGACAGAATTACTCCTGCTAAAAAAGTAGCGATGGCGTTGGCAGAATTAATTACTACTCGTTATCCTAAAGATACCTTAGATATTATTGTTTTTGGAAATGATGCGTGGGCAATTAAAATTAAAGATTTGCCTTATTTACAAGTAGGACCATATCACACAAATACGGTTGCAGGTTTGCAGTTAGCGATGGATTTACTCCGAAGAAAAAGAAATACCAACAAACAAATTTTTATGATTACCGATGGTAAGCCAAGTTGCTTGCGTTTGCCAGACGGACAATATTATAAGAATAGTAATGGTCTAGACAAATACATTGTAGACAAATGTTATGGAATGGCACAGCAAGCCAGAAAATTACACATTCCGATAACTACTTTTATGATTGCGCAAGATCCGTATTTAATGCAATTTATAAAGGCGTTTACAAAAGCAAATCAGGGTAAAGCATTTTATACAGGTTTAAAAGGTTTGGGAGAAATGATTTTTGAAGATTACGAAACCAATAGAAAAAAGAGAATTAGAGGGTAGAATAAATCCTGTTTTTTTAGAAAAAAGAATATAGAACAGAGAAGAAAGAATAGATTGCAAAGAACTTATTAATATTAGAAATAAAAAGACATAATTATAAAAAAACTAAAAATTTGGCAAATAGGTTTAAAATTGTCCTTTTTAATTTCTGATATTTTAGAAAATTTCCCTAAAAATGAACGATATGATTTGACTTCTCAAATAAGCAGATGTTCAATTTCTATTCCAAGTAATATTTCAGAGTGATCTTAAATAACTGATAAGTCTTTCAGTCACTTTATAGATATTTCTCTTGGTTCTAGTTTTGAGTTAGGGACACAAATATTAATAGCACATCATAAAAAATATATTAACATAAAACAATTAGAAGAGTTAGAAAGTTTAATTGCTGAATGGCAAAGAATGACTATGGGGTTCCAAAATGGACTCAAAAATTAGTCTTTTCTCTTTTTTCTTTGCTCTCTTATCACACACATAATATGAATATACATACATTAGGAGAATTAAAAGCATCAGGATACAAATCTAAGTCAATTAAAGACGAATTAAGAGAAAACCTGATAACCAAAATAAAAAATAAAGAAACCGTTTTTAAAGGAGTTCATGGATATGAGAATACGGTTATTCCGGAATTAGAAAGAGCTATTTTAAGTAAACATAATATTAATTTATTAGGATTAAGAGGGCAAGCAAAAACACGTTTGGCTAGATTGATGGTAGATTTATTGGATGAATACATTCCGGTTGTTGCAGGTTCTGAGATTAATGACGATCCTTTACAGCCAATTTCTAGGTTTGCTATTGAGTTGATTAAAGAAAAGGGAGATGATACACCTATTTATTGGCTGCATAGAAACGAACGTTTTGCAGAAAAATTAGCAACGCCAGATGTAACGGTTGCCGATATTATTGGTGATGTAGATCCTATAAAAGCAGCCAATTTAAAATTAAGTTATGCAGATGATAGAGTAATTCATTACGGAATGATTCCACGTGCAAACAGATGTATTTTTGTAATTAATGAATTACCAGATTTACAAGCAAGAATTCAGGTTGCACTTTTTAATATTTTACAAGAAGGAGATATTCAAATTAGAGGATTTAAATTACGTTTGCCTTTAGATATGCAATTTGTGTTTACAGCAAACCCAGAAGATTATACCAATAGAGGAAGTATTGTTACACCTTTAAAAGATAGAATTGGTTCGCAAATTTTAACACATTACCCAGAGGATATTGAAACAGCTAAAACAATTACACAACAAGAAGCAAATAAGGTAGGTTCTCAAAAAGACTTTATAGCAGTGCCAGAATTGGCAAAAGACTTGTTAGAACAAATTGTTTTTGAAGCGAGAGAAAGTGAGTATATAGATGCTAAAAGTGGTGTGAGTGCCCGTTTAAGTATTTCTGCTTTCGAAAATCTATTAAGCACAGCAGAAAGAAGAGCATTGCTTTCTGGTGATGAAAAAACAATGATCCGTTTAAATGATTTCGACGGAATTATTCCTGCAATAACAGGAAAGGTAGAGTTAGTTTATGAAGGAGAGCAAGAAGGCGCACAAGTTGTGGCAGAAACCTTAATAAAGAATGCAATTAAAACGTTGTTTCCAAGTTATTTTCCGGAGATAAAAAAGTTAGAAAAACAAGGAGAAGAATCTCCTTATGATGCTATTATTTCTTGGTTTTTTAATGCTGATGAAGATTTCGAATTATTAGATGAACATACAGAAGCGCAATACAAAGCAGAATTAGATAAAGTAAAACCTTTAGATGCTTTTATAAAAGAATTTCAACCAGATATGAATGAAGCAGATGCTTATTTTATGAAAGAATTTGTGTTATGGGCATTGGTGGAGTTTAAAAAATTAAGTAAGTATCGTTTTGCAGAAGGTACTCAATTTAAAGATCCTTATGGAAACTTTATAAGCGGACTGTAAGTTTTAAATACACTTTAGATATGAATGTCAAATTGAGCTTGTGGAAACTTTGTAAAAAGAACTTCGACAAGCTTAGTTTGACATTCTTAATTTTAATTAGTTTTTTAGATGAAGAAGTAAGATATTCCTAAAAAACAATTGAAGCTATAGATGTCAGTCTGAGCTTGTCGAAGACCATAACTACAAATTACCTATAGCTTACTTATTTACTTCAAATAATTGAATAATCTCTATAATTATTTTTTGTCATTTCAACTTTAAGGAGAAATCAGATAAAGCAACATTATTTGGTTTTCTAAATGAATTTTAATCTTATGCTCAAATAAAACTTCGACAAGCTCAGTTAGACATTCTTAGGTTTAATTGTTTTTTTAGATGAATAATATAAAAGTATTCGCAAAAACAATTCAGCATACAAATGTCTGTCTGAGCCTGTCGAAGACTAAAACTACCTATTTCCTCTACCTTTTTTATTAGCTTCACATAATTGAATAATCTCCGTAATTCTTTTTTGTCTTTTCGAGTTTAAGGAGAGATCATATAAATCAACATCCTTTGGTTTTCTAGATTAATTTTAATCTTGTGCTAAAATAAAACTTCGACAAGCTCAGTTTGACATCGTTAGTTTTAATTGTCTTTTTTTAGATGAAGAATTAATGTATTTCTAAAAAACAATTGAACATATAATATGTACTGTTTTTACACAGTTTTGTCATTTCAACTTTAAGGAGAAATCAGATAAAGCAACATTATTTGGTTTTCTATATGAATTTTAATCTTATGCTCAAATAAAACTTCGACAAGCTCAGTTTGACATCGTTAGTTTTAATTGTCTTTTTAGATGAAGAATATAAAAGTATTCGCAAAAAATAATTCAGAATACAAATGTCTGTCTGAGCCTGTCGAAGACTAAAATTACCTATTTCCTCTAGATTTTTTATTTGCCTTACATAATTGAATAATCTCAGTAATTCTTTTTTGTCGGGTTGTTTCTCTCTTTGCTTGATGTATCCAATACAAATAACTCTTTTTATAACTAGGTGCAAAATTATTGTAATTGTTAAAAGCCGTTTCGTTTTTAGCAAAGGCAATTTGTAAATCATCAGGAATAATTCCTTTTTCGACAGCATCTAAGGTGGTCCAACAACCATTTTGTTTTGCAATTTCTATAATGTCTAATCCACTTTGATGCATTAAATTATCAGCAATTAAATTTTGAATATAATTTTTATTCACAGCACTCCAAACACTTTTTTGTTTTCTTGGGCAGAAATATTGCCTGCGTTTTCCTGCTCCTAAACTTTTTACAGTTGCATCTATCCAGCCAAAACATAAAGCAATCTTAACGGCTTCTTCCCAACGCATAGATGCTTCTTTATTTTCTACTTTATAAAAAATTAGATAAATTCCTTCTGATAAATTATAATTTTTAGACAACCAAAGGCGCCATTCAGCATCATTTTTAAAGTAAAATTCTTCAACTTCATTCATAATTTAGAATACTAAGAGCAACTTGCCAGTTTTTTATTCAATTATAAGTAATTAAAATTTATAATTAAAAAGAGTTGTTTATAAAGAGAGGTTAAATAAGAAAATAATTTTTATCATTCTCTATTTACTATTTTTTGATAGCCATAATTATCACAATCATAAAAATGGAGGTACAAATAACGATAGATAGCTCAAGTTTTGGTTACGCTATATTTTTTAATTAAATTCAGTGTTATTAATGATTCTATCATAAAAACACAATGAAATGACTGAAAACAGCTTAAATAATGAAAATAAAATAAAATTATTATCATTTGATATTGACAACACTTTAATTGATTTTCATACCTATAAAAGTAACTTTAAAAAAATATGGGAAAAGTATCATCATCAAAGTGATGTAATTTTAACGTATAATACAGGTCGTTTAATAGATGACGTTTTAGATTTAATAGATAAAAAGGTGCTTCCAGAACCAGATTATATTATTTCTGGCGTAGGTACACATATTTATAATTATAAAAAAGGTGAAATAGTAAAAGAGTTTAATGATGTTTTAGATGATGGTTGGAATTTAGAGTCTGTAGAAAATATCATTCAGAAAATAAAACATCCTATTAGTGATCAACCAACAAAATTTCAGCATTCTTATAAAAGAAGTTACTTCTTTCATGATGCCAGTAACGAGCTTATTGAAAGTATAGAACAAGATTTTGCAGATGCAGATATGGATGTAAATATTGTGTATTCGGGTAATAAATTTTTAGATGTTTTACCAAAATGGGCCAATAAAGGAAATGCTTTACGTTGGCTATTAAGAAGATTAAAATTTAAATCTAATGAGGTTTTAGTTGCTGGAGATAGTGGTAACGATTCTGCAATGTTCGATTTAAAAGATGTGTCTGGTATTGTGGTTGCAAATGCACATGACGAATTGTACTTGTATACAAAACATAAAAAAGTTTATCATACAGAAAAAGAAAAAGGAGATGGTATTATAGAAGGGTTAATTTTCTATAAAATATTACCAAAAGAAGCGCTTGAAGATACAAACATCGATCACTCGGAAGATTTTTTTATCAAAAAAGAAAAAGAAAATATTACTCAAGAAGATACAGATGAAAAAGTTGCATTAATTAAAGAGGGATATGTAAAAGCAATTGAAGCGCTTAAGAAAAATATTACACCGCTTGGTTTTTCCGCTTGTTCTATAAAGGATAATATACCTAATGGTACCGATGAAAATTATCATAGTGTTTGGGCCAGAGATGGCGCAATTACTGTTATAGGTTCGTTGTCTTTAATAGATGATGAAGAAATTCATCAATGTCAAAGACAAACATTGGTTACGTTGATAGAAAACATGTCTAGAAACGGACAAATACCTGCAAATGTTAGACTAAAAGATGGTGAGCCAGATTACTCTGGAGTTGGAGGAATTTGTTCTATAGATAGTGGTATTTGGGTAGTAATTGCTTTCTATGAATATGTAAATGTTACTAAAGATATTCAGTTTTTAAGAAAATATATTGGAGATATTAAGGAAACCATGCGATGGTTAGGAGCCCATGATAGTAATAATGATGCACTTTTAGAAATTCCGGAAGCTGGAGATTGGACAGACTTATTTGGAAGAAGTTATAATATTTTATATGATGAAATTCTTTGGTATAGATCTAATGTGTGTTTTGGACGTATGTTAGAAATGTTAGGAAGCCATGAGGATGCTGGGGAATATATTAGATGGTCTCAGGTGATTAAAAAAGAGATTGTACAAAACTTCTGGCCTTCTACGCAGCAAAAATTATTTCAATCGGTTTCATTTGCAGAAAAGCAATTTACATTAGGAGACACTTCTTATTTAATAGCACAAACTACACCTTTCGATTTTAGCTGGCGTTGTGATGTTTTAGGAAATGTGTTGGCTTTTTTACACGGAACCATAGATGCAGAAAAAGCACATCAAACTTTTAAATTTATGCTAGGTGTTGGTGTAAATGATCCTTTTCCGGTTGCAAATGTATATCCGGTGGTAAGTCCTGGAGATCCAGATTGGAAACCTTATTACACCGTAAATCTTCTGAATTTACCCAACCATTATCACAATGGTGGAATTTGGCCTTTTGTGGGTGGTTTTTGGGTAAAGTTTGTAAATAAATTAGGGTTTAAAGACATTGCAATAGAAGAATTGCACAAACTAGCTTTAATCAATAAAGAAGGAATTAATGAAGAGTGGGAGTTTACAGAATGGGCACATGGAACCACAGGGAAACCAATGGGGAAAGCATACCAAGCTTGGTCTGCTGCTCAATATATATCAGCTTGTAACGATTTAAAAATAATTAAAACTATAACTAAAAAATAGAAATATGAAATCAATATTAATGATTTCTTTACATGGATATGTAGGGGCGCATGCAGAATTAGGAAAACCAGATACAGGAGGACAAGTTGTATATGTTTTAGAATTAGCAGATAGATTTAGTAGATTGGGTAAACGTGTAGATCTTTTAACAAGACAGTTTGAAGAGCAACCAGAATATGATATTGTAGATGATAATTTTAGTGTTTGGAGAATTCCTTTCGGTGGAAAAAAATTCATTAGAAAAGAAGACATGCACGATCATTTAAAAAAGTTTGTAACTAATACTTTAGCAGCAATTAAAAAAGAAAATAAGAAGTATGACGTTGTTTATTCTCATTATTGGGATGCAGGTTGGGCAGGACAAAAAATTGCAGAAGAATTAGGTATTTGTCACGTGCATACGCCACATTCTTTAGGTTGGTGGAAACAACATTCTATGGGAAGTGATATGGACGAGAAAGTGATGGAAAAAACCTATCGCTTTAAAGAACGTATTAGAAAGGAATATTTTGTGTATCAGATGTGTAATTTTGTGATTGCAACCACACTTCCGCAGGTAGATTTATTAGTACAACAATACGATGTATTGTCTAGAAATTGTAGCATGATTCCTCCAGGAATTGATGAAAACAGGTTTTTTCCGGTACCGTCTAAAGAGAACGATAAAATTAGATTAAAGTATGATATTAAACCAACCGATATCTTGGCGTTGGGTAGAATGGCGCATAATAAAGGCTACGATTTATTAATACGTTCGTTACCAACAGTTTTTGAATTATGTCCGGAAGCTAGATTGGTTGCTGCTATTGGTGGAGATTCTCAACAAGATAGAGACGGAATTGAAACTTTAAAAGTATTGGCGAAGGAGTTAGGTGTTATGGATAAAATTAAATGGAAAAATTATATTGCAGATGAAGATTTAGCAAACGTATATAGATCTGCAAGTATCTTTGTAATGCCATCTAGATATGAGCCTTTTGGTATGGTTGCTATTGAAGCAATGGCATGTGGAACGCCAAGTGTAATTACCGTGCATGGTGGTTTGTGTGATTTAATTGATTTTGGAAACCAAGCTTTATTTGCAGATCCACACAGGCCAAAAGAATTTGGAGCAATGATGGCAATGCCTTTACTATACCCTAAATTAAGAAACGAAATGTCTGTAGAAGGCGCACGTTTTGCACGTAGAAATTTTGGTTGGACAGGAATTGCAAAAAGGATGTTAACCATTTTTAATAGTTCTATAAATCAAAACACTATGGAATCTAATATTTATTAGTAAAGCTAATAACGTAAATGTATTATGTTACATAGTAAGTTTTTTATAGTTGAATACATTCCGGTTTTTATCGGGATCTAAATCCTTGGTTAATGATGTCTAAAATAGTCTGTTTTGGTGAAGTTTTGTGGGATGTTTTTCCTACACATAAAAAAATAGGAGGAGCGCCTTTAAATGTTGCAGTTCGTTTAAAATCTTTTAAGAATGATGTTGCTATGGTGAGTGCCATTGGTAATGATGAATTAGGAAAGTTGATTTTAAATTACATAAACGATTTAAAAATAAATACGGATGGTGTAGTAATTTTAGAAGATTATACAACAGGAGAAGTTGCTGTAACATTAAATGAAAAAGGAGCTGCTACCTATGAAATTGTACATCCAAGGGCTTGGGATAAAATTCCACTTACAGCAGCAGCTGCAACACTGGTAAAACAAGCTGATGCTTTTGTTTTTGGAAGTTTAATAACAAGAGATGCTATTTCTAAAAACACATTGTATCAACTTTTAAAGCTTGCTAAATATGCCATTTTTGATGTGAATTTAAGAGCACCTTTTTACACAAAAGAAATATTGGTAGATTTAATGTATAGGGCAGATTTTATAAAATTAAATGATGATGAGTTGTATGAAATAAGTGATTTTTTAGGTTCTCCTTTTCATAATTTAGAACAAAACATACATTTTATAGCTCAAAAAACAAAAACAGCACATATTTGCGTTACAAAAGGCGAACATGGTGCTGTTTTATTATATAACAATGCATTGTTTTACAATAGTGGTTATAAAATTAAAGTAGTAGACACTGTTGGTTCTGGAGATTCTTTTTTAGCCTCATTAATAAGTCAATTAATTAATGGTTCAGCTCCACAAAAAGCAATTGATTTTGCTTGTGCTGTTGGTGCCTTAGTTGCTCAAAATGAAGGAGCAAATCCTATTATTACAGAAAATGAAGTTGTTCAGTTTAGTGGTTTGTAGAGTGTTTTTTCTAATTATTAAAAGCGTATTTCCTTTTTTTATATCTTTTAGAAGGAATAGAATCTAAAATATAATGAATAGAAATTATTTTAGAAAATATTAATTTATTAGAATTTTCCCACAATTAATTTCGTGGTCATTAATTTTGTAAATTAGTTCTTCTTTTTGTAATTCAAATCGAGCTCTTACTGTTCCATTTAGACCTTTGTTAGAAATAGCAACCGTATAAAAAAGATGCGAACTATTAGGTTTAATTATTGTTCTCAATTTGGATGGTTTATTCATATTTTCTTTAAGAAAATTTATTATATCCAAACCATAATTCGGAAATGATTCTTTCTCAAGAGTCATCTCGTTATTTGGTATATACAAATTGAAGTTTATGTTAGGTGCGGAAGGTATTATAAATGAATTGGCAGAAAAAACTATTTCTAATTCCAAATTAGAAGCCGAATTATTAGATATAGAAGTCCAAAATGTTACATAAACAAATTCTTTTCCGTTTGTTGTTGTAAATCTTTGTCCGCCTTTTGGATAACTATTCTGAATTGTAATATCCTTATTAATAGAATTTTTATATTCAAATTTGGTATGAAAATTTTGTCCTATTATTGTATTTGTGAACAGAAATATAGTAAATACGATAGAGAGTTTCATTAGTTTACCTGTTTTTTCGGCTTACGTACAATGTGTTTCTGTATTGGAAGTTACGTTTTTAATGAACGGCTATTTTCCGAAGGAAAATTGAAATTTTAGGTAGAACACTAAAATAGCAATTTTAATACATGGTGTTGTTAGTATTTTATTGTTTGACTTTTACTTCAAAATCTATATTCTCAGAATAATAATCTAGGTAAATAAAGATTGGATTTTTCGTGTCAAGTAATTTATAACTTTCCACAATACCATTTTCACCAAAGCTTAAATTTGTAAAATTTTCATAAGGATGTAAACAGCTAAACCGGAATAGTGAGAATAAGTTATAAGGAATATTTTTTATTTTCAATTCAGCAATACTTGTTATTATTTTCTTTTTTTTGTTCTTGTATTTAATTAATTTTACTGTTTTTGATAAGCTGTCTTTAGCTATAACTTTAAAATCAAAGACTGTATTAGGTAAATCTCTATAAAATACATTTGAGGTATTTTCATATTTAAATTGATGATGAATCTCTTTTTCATATCCCTCAC
The DNA here is from genome assembly GCF_019263805.1 of Polaribacter sp. NJDZ03. Taxonomy (NCBI): domain Bacteria; kingdom Pseudomonadati; phylum Bacteroidota; class Flavobacteriia; order Flavobacteriales; family Flavobacteriaceae; genus Polaribacter; species Polaribacter sp. NJDZ03. The sequence continues at coordinate 1,540,836 of NZ_CP079195.1, read as the reverse complement.
TTTCAATTACTTTAAAAAAGTGATGTTTTGATTTTTTTAAATCAACAATTTCTCCAATGTTTTTATCTTTAAATTTATATATATATAAGAAATAGCTATTGTCGTTTTTGTTAGAATAAATAATTTTCTGCTTATAGAAACCGTTTTCTGATTTATAGTTAGTCAATAAGTTAAATTTATAATTCTGAGCTAAACAATTAACCGAAATCATTAGTGTTAGAATAAGTATAGTTTCTCTCAAATTATTATTATTTAATTACCTACGTTGTTGTATAAACTTTACTGAGTTGCTTAAGTACTGAATTTACTAAATAAAACACGAACTACGAAATTCTATGGAAATTTCACAAGTGAGCTAAAATCAGTAATAAAATTTATTTTTTGTTAGCAATAGTTATATTTTTATGATCTTCATATTATATTTTGTAAAATAATCAAGAATAAATTGTACTTTATCTTTATCAGAATTTTTCATTTCTTTGTAAAGTTGCTTTCCTAGTATTTTTGGGAATTGTTTGAAATCTGATTTAGAATCTATTATATGCAATCCATCCAAATCTTGAAAGTATAATGTTTTGGATTCAATAAATTGATCTTTTTCCAGATCCATATGTGATGGCCACTCTACACTTTCTTCAAAAGATAAAACTTTGTTTTTTAGATAAATATAATCATGTAAATATAAATTTAGTTTCCCTTCTTTAAGTTGATTTTCTGAGTTTTCAATTAAAACAGTCATAAAAGCATTTTTTTTTACCGCACGACTAAATGTTTTTATTTTAAATGGTAAGGATTTTAAAGTTAAAGTTTTTCCTTCTGAATTTTTCATTAATAAATATGTGAAATTATCAGGGTTTATTGTTTTTTTATCTCCTTTTTCTGTAATATAGACAAAACCTCTTTGTATTGTTTTAATCGGCAATACTTCACCTTTTATTAGTGTTGTATCATTCTTTTTATTTACTAAATAATAATTTATTGGTTTTTTAATATTTGGATTCAGCTCATCTATACTTTGAAGTGCTTGAGAATAACTTAAGGATATAAAACCTATTGATATAGCAAAGAATAATTTAGTTTTCATAAGTTTTTTATTGAGATTGGTTTAAATTATTGATTTTCAATGAAAAAAAATCAAGAATCATACCAAATTATTTAATAATTGGTGTGATTCTTAGATTCAGTTTTTATTATTGCCAAATGTTAATACTTTAAGCATATAACTACTATCTCATTATCTCATTAGGAAAAACAACAACACTTTCATGTCCATTTTCTCCAACAGCTGCCACACCAAAAAAGAAGTTGTCAATAACAATTCCGTCTAAAGTAAATTCTGTAGCTTCTACATACCTAGCATGGTCCCAAGTAGGAGAGGTGGTATCTCGCCAATAAATTTTATAACCTTTGGCTCCGTCAACTTTATCCCATTTTAATTTTACAGCTGCTTCTACAATTCCGCCAATAGCTACTTTTTTAGGAGCTTCTGGTGCCCAAGCTAAATTGGCCATAGTAATGGCGTTTACGGCAGTTAGTTTTTTTGCATATTCGAAATTTACATGCTCAAAAGTATCTCCGTATGCAATACCTTTTTCAGTTCTAATATCTTGATGTTGCTGTGTGTAGTTTTCATGCGCTTCCATAATTCTAATTCCTGCAAAACCTAAATCGTTAAAAGGTCTGTGGTGTCCTCCTCGTCCAAATCTATCTAATCTATAAATCATCATTGGGTTCATTTCTGGCATATATGTTTTTACATTTTTATGAATATATCTTGCCAATTGTCTAGAAACCCCATCTACCTCACCGCCATAAAAACGTCTTGCTTTGCGTTGTTTTTCCGTTTCATTTGCAGGCACCGGTTCCGAGAAAATTCTAAAACTACGATTGTCAATTACACCATCTACACCTTTAATATTACCAATCATATCGTTGTTTAAAACTCCGATAATTTCCCAATCTTGTTCTTTTGCATAGTTGGCCAAACCAGCACCACCAAACAAACCTTGTTCTTCACCAGAAAGACCTACATAAATAATACTGCTTTCAAATTGATACTTACTTAAAACTCTTGCGGCTTCTATGGTTCCTGCCATTCCGGAGGCATTGTCATTAGCACCAGGAGCATCTGTGGTAAAATCCATTGCATCGCTTGCACGAGAATCAATATCACCACTCATAATAATATATTTGTTTGGGTATTTTGTTCCTTTTTGAACTGCCACAACATTTACAATCCAAGCATCGTGAGGTACTCTTCTATTCCCTTTTTTTGTTACAAAATCCTTTTGATAAAAAGTGTTGATACAGTTGTTACAATTGCTAGATATTTTATCGAATGCGGCTTTTATCCAGCGTCTAGCTGCACCAATACCTTTAGTTGTAGAAATGGTATCTGAAAAAGTATTTCTTGTACCGAATTCTGTTAGGGTTTTTATGTCTGCTTTAATATTGTCTGCAGAAACTGCATTTATGATATCGTAAATTTTAAGATCTGTTTGTGCAGAAATAGAAATTGACATCAATAAAAATAAGAGTGTAATTTTTTTCATCCGAAGGAAAGTTTAGGAGACTAAATTACAAAACAAAAAAGAGAACAGATTAAAAACCGGTTCTCTTTTACTATTTTATTTAAAATGCTATCTGTTATTTGAAATCTATCGTTAAACCTTCGTTTAGAATAGTACTTGTAGCATGTACGTTATTCATCTATACTAACATGAAATAATGCATCACCTTTATTTACAATTGGAGTTTTATTAATACAGAAAATATTACAATCAAATGGCGCATAAATTTTCTTTTTAAACTCACCAAAAGGATCTTGTATTACGCCTAAAACTTCTCTCTTTTTTACAAAGCTTCCGTTGGCAACTCTAATTTTAAACATCCCAGAATCAGAGGCTCTTAACCATTTTGCTTTATGCACAAAAACAGGAGTTGCTCTAACCGTAATATCGCCTTCAATAAGACCTAAACGGATTAATACATTTCTAGTTCCGTTAACACCTTCGTTAATAATTGTAGGGTTTAGTTCTTTAGATTTTCCACCTTCAAAAAGTAACACGGTTTTACCCATTTTATGTAACGTATCTCTTAGTGATTTTGTAATGTTTTCAGAAAAAACAATCATTGGTGGGTTAAAAACCTTTGCCAATTCTAATGCTTTTTCATCATCTTTACTACATCTAATTTGTGCAATATTGTCACGATCTCCACCACCGGTATGAAAATCAATGACATAATCTACAAGTGGTGCAATTTCTTTTGTAAATTGATAAGCAAACTGGCTTGCTAAAGAACCACTAGCAGAACCAGGAAACATTCTATTTAAATCTCGTCCGTCAGGAAATTCTCTAGTCTGAATTAAATAGCCAAAAATATTAAAAACAGGAATACAAATAATGGTTCCGGTTTTCGGTTTATTAATCTTTAAATTAATAATTTCTCTAATAATACCAACACCATTTGTTTCATCTCCATGTATACCCGCTAGTAATAAAACTACGGGACCAGGATTCTGAGAACGTTCTATAATTATAGGCACCTTTACAGTGGTTCTGGTATGTAGTTTTGCTACTTCTAAATCTAAAACAGTACGTTTTCCTTCAGGAATTACTTTTCCTAAAAGGATAAAAGGTTTACTCGACATGAATTTCTAAAAAACGGATTATTTCTTTTGCAATATTTTTACCTGTAGCTACTTCAATACCTTCTAAACCAGGAGAAGAATTTACTTCTAAAACCAATGGTCCTTTAGAGGATTGTAACATATCTACACCAGCAACTCCTAAACCTAAAGCTTTGGTTGCTTTTAAAGCTGTTTTTTCTTCTTCGTCTGTTAATTCTATAACAGTAGCATTACCACCTCTGTGTAAGTTAGAGCGGAATTCTCCTTCTTTACCTTGACGTTTCATAGCTCCAACGACTTTACCATCTACCACAAAAGCTCTAATATCTGCACCGCCAGCTTCTTTAATAAATTCTTGCGCAATTACTCTTGCACCTAAACCATTAAAAGCTTCTAAAACAGAAGTTGCAGCATTTTTAGTTTCAGCTAAAACAACCCCTAAACCTTGTGTACCTTCTAATAATTTTAAAATTAAAGGAGCGCCACCAACAGATTCTACAACATGCTCTACATCTTTAGTGTAATTAGCAAATACTGTTTTTGGTAAACCAACACCAGCTCTTGCTAAAATTTGTAAACTGCTTAATTTATCTCTAGATTTTACTAAAGCTTGAGAAGAAACTGCAGAAAATACTTTCATCATTTCAAACTGACGAATAACAGCAGTTCCGTAAAAAGTTACAGAAGCACCAATTCTAGGTATAATAGCATCTATATTTTCTATGTATTCACCCTTATAAAATATTTTTGGAGATTTTCTTTCTATTTCAATGTTACATTTTAAATGGTCTACAACCATTACTTCATGACCTCTTTTTTCAGCGGCTTCTACTAATCTTCTAGTTGAATACAATTTTGGATTTCTAGACAGAATTACAATTCTCATTATATTTTATTTTTTAATTTGTGTGATAAATCTTCTTTAGCAGTATCTATCACAAATTTTTTGTTTAAAAATTTTCTTCCCAATAATACAGGATATTTCATGTCTTTACGTTCACTTAATGTTAAATGAATTGGAAAGTTTATATCAAACATGATGATTTCTGTCTCAATCATAAATCTTTTTTCAGAAATACCATTAGAGCTTTTAACCAATTTAGAAGCATACTTTTTTGTAGAAAACTCTTTGTTGTTGTAAAACGAGTGTTCTGGATCTAATAATGTAAATCTAATAAAATTTTCATCACCTACAGTAATTTCTTCAATATTAGAACAATGAATTGATGATGTATATGCGCCAGAGTCAATTTTTACGTCAATATCTTCTAAAATTAATTCAGGAAAATCGGCTTTATCAATTCTACCAATTGTAATCTTCATTTGTAAATTATATTAAGAAGTAAAATTACAGATACTTATTGATTAAAAAAGAAAAACTTTTATAATTTTGAAATGGCTGCTTCTGCACAACGTTCTCCATCCATAGCAGCAGAAACAATTCCACCAGCATAACCACCACCTTCTCCACATGGGTATAAACCTTCTATTTCTGTATGTTCTAAACTTTCTTTTCTTGGGATGTTTACTGGAGATGAAGTTCTAGATTCTACCCCAATAATATTCGCTTCGTTGGTATAATAACCATGCATTTTTTGTCCGAATGCAGCAAAACCTTTCCTTAATCTACCGCCAATAATTTTTGGCAATAAAGAATGTAAAGGAGCCGATTTTAATCCCGGTTGATACGAACAATCATTTAAATCGTTAGAAAGTCTTCCATCCACAAAATCTACCAATCTTTGTGCGGGTGCAGTTTGTGTTCTTCCTCCTGCCAAAAAGGCTATTTTTTCTAAATCCTTTTGAAATTCTAACCCTTTTAAAGGGCCAAATTCTTCGTATTTTTTAAAATCTTTATCAATATCTAATTCAACAACAATTCCCGAGTTTGCAAATCTATTATTTCTACGAGAAGGCGACATTCCGTTTACAACAACCTCACCATTTGCTGTGGCTGCAGGGACAATAAAGCCTCCAGGACACATACAAAAAGAATACACGCCTCTGTTGTTTACTTGATGCACCAAACTATACGCTGCAGCAGGTAACAATTCGTCTCTTTCTCCTGAGCAATGATATTGAATTTGATCTATAATTTCTTGCGGATGTTCTACACGAACGCCCATTGCAAAAGACTTTGCCTTTAAAGCAATTTCTTTTTTATGTAACAATTCGTAAATATCTCTTGCAGAATGACCTGTTGCCAAAATAACGGAGTTTACAGCCATTTCTGTTCCGTTTTTCAGCTGAATAGCTTGTAATTTATTATTTTTTATGGTAAAATCTGTAACGCGAGTTTCAAAATGAATTTCTCCACCATACTTTAAAATATTCTCACGAACATTTTCGATAATTTTAGGTAGCTTATTGGTTCCTATGTGCGGATGCGCATCTACCAAAATTTGCTCTGTTGCTCCATGAAAAACCAAGTTTTCAAAAATTCTTCTAACATCGCCACGTTTTAAAGAGCGAGTATATAATTTTCCATCAGAATAAGTACCTGCGCCACCTTCTCCAAAACAGTAATTAGAATCTTCGTTTACAAAATGATCTTGATTAATGGCTTTTAAATCTCGCCTTCTATCTTGTACATTTTTTCCACGTTCTAAAACAATTGGTTTGTAACCTAACTCTATACAACGCAAGGCAGCGTACATTCCTGCAGGTCCAAAACCAATAATATGAATTTCTTTTGCATTAGAAACGTCTTTGTATTCAAAAATATAATCAGATTTATCTGGAATATTTTCGTTGATGTAAACGGCTACTTTATAATTAAAAATGATGTCTTTTTTACGTGCATCAATAGATTTACGTAAAACTTTTACGGCAGAAATTTCACTTTTATCAAGGCTTAATTGCTTAGAAGCTTTGTATAATAAGATGTTTTCTTTACGTTCTTCTATTAAATTTACTCGAAGTTGAATTTCTTTTACCATGTTGCAAAAATAACAAAATTTAAAGGTTAATAAATAAATAACTTTATGCTAAAATTAAGAATTAGATATTTAATTTTTTATAATTTTAAGTGATAACATAATTGTGAATATTATTCTCATAAAATGCAATGAAAATCAAAGGAAAAAATCACGATTTTATCTATCTTTAAAAAATATTTAAAAGAATGCTAGATCAAGAGAAATATAAGGTTAAAAACACCATTCAACTTACTGATTTTAATACAAAAGAGGTAGTTGAAAAGGCAGAGAAAAAGCTAAAAAAAATTAGAAAAAAGCTAAGTAAAATTCAGGATACCATGTATGCAGAAGGCAAATATAGTATGCTTATTTGCTTGCAAGGAATGGATACTTCTGGTAAGGATAGCTTAATTAGAGAGGTTTTTAAAGATGTAAATGCACGTGGAGTAGAGGTGCATAGTTTTAAAGTACCAACAGAGTTGGAATTAAAACACGATTTTTTATGGCGTCATTATATTGCGCTTCCTGCAAAAGGGAAAATTGGTGTTTTTAATAGAACACATTACGAAAACGTTTTGGTAACAAGAGTGCATCCTAGTTATGTTTTTGGAGAAAATATTCCGACTATACATACGTTAGAGGATATCAATGATGCTTTTTTCCATGAAAGAATGGAAAGAATCAATAATTTTGAAAAACATATTGTAGATAGTGGAACCATCATATTAAAGTTCTTTTTAAATTTATCTAAAGACGAACAAAAGAATAGATTATTAAGAAGATTAAATCTTCCTGAAAAGAATTGGAAGTTTTCTGCAGGCGATTTAAAAGAACGCAAACTGTGGGATAAATATCAGTTTTGTTATGAGGATTTACTAAACAGAACGTCTAAAGAAAACGCACCTTGGTTTGTAATTCCTGCGGATGATAAGCCATCTGCTAGATTAATTTTAGCAGATATTGTATTAGAAGAATTAGAAAAATATAACTTTAAAGAACCTACATTGCCTGTAAAAATTCAGGATCAGGTAGCCGAATTTAAAACACAATTAAATAACGAGTAAGAGTTGTCTTTTCTGTGAAGTCAGTAAGTACACTCTAACGAAATAAATTAAAAATAGCTTCTTGCTTTTGCAAGATTGATAAAAAATAAAAATGAATTTAGATTTAAAGAAGCCAATCGTATTTTTCGATTTAGAAACAACAGGAGTAAATATTGCAACAGATAAAGTTGTTGAAATAGCTATATTAAAAGTTTTTCCAAACGGAAATAAGGAAAGTAAAACTTGGTTGGTAAATCCGGAAATGGAGATTCCACAAGGATCTATAGATGTACACGGAATTACCAATGAAAAAGTAGCTTCGGAACCAACTTTTAAAGAATTAGCACCACAAATTAATGAAATGATTGCAGATTCTGATTTGGCAGGTTTTAACTCTAACCGTTTTGACATTCCGCTTTTAGCAGAAGAATTAATGAGAGCTGGTATCGATTTTGATATGAAAAATAGAAAAGCCATTGATGTGCAAGTTATTTTTCATAAAAAAGAACAAAGAACCTTAAGTGCTGGTTATCAGTTTTACTGTGGTAAAGAATTAGAAGGAGCACACGGAGCAGAAGCAGATACCAATGCAACCTACGAAATTTTGTTAGCTCAGTTAGATAAATACGACGATATAGAAAACTCTGTAGATGCATTAAGTGAATATTCTACACACGGAGAAAGAGCAGATTTTGCTGGTTTTATTTTAATGAATGATGAAAAACAAGAGATTTTTTCTTTCGGAAAATACAAAGGTAGAACGGTAGAAGAGGTTTTTAAAGAAAACCCAGGGTATAATAACTGGATGCAGAATGCCGATTTTCCTTTATACACCAAAAAGGTGTTAAAAGAAATTAAAGAAAGAATGACTGCTCCCAAAAAGCAAATGTCTGACAAAGAAAAATTGGAAGCTTTACAGCAGAAGTTTAATTTACGTTAGGTTTAATATTATTAGATATCTAAAGTATTGGTTTTTTTTGTCATTTCGAAATGAGCCTTTTTAGGTGATTGAGAAATCTCATAATTAATTAAGAACTTAATTTTTACTCTTGTAATTTAAATAGGTTAAACCAAACTGACAATTACACAGTTAAACACATAAACAGTTACACACAACAATTATGTTTACAGAATATAAAAATTTACCAAATAATTCTCGCGTTTGGATTTACCAATCCGACAGAGAATTTACTACAAAAGAAATTGAATTTATTGCAGCAAAGGCAGAAGATTTTATCAACCAATGGACACGTCATGGAGACGATTTAAAAGGTTCTTTTACTATAAAATACAATCAGTTTTTGGTGTTGGCGGTAGATGAGAGTTTTAACAATGTTTCTGGATGTTCTATAGATAGTTCGGTTCGTTTTATTAAAGAGTTAGAAAACGAATTAAAACTAGACTTAATGGATAAGATGAATGTTACGTTTAAAGATAATGACAATATTAATCTAGTAAAATTGTTCGATTTTCAGAAGTTTGCAGAAGTACAAAAAGTAACCGCAGAAACCATTGTTTTTAATAATATGGTAGCTACCAAAGAAGATTTTGAAAACAATTGGGAAATTAAGGCAGAAGATAGCTGGCACAAAAGATTTTTGGTATAAAAGTTGTTTTTAAATTAGTAAATTAAGTTAGCAAATTATTGCGTTAAGGATAGAGCGGTCTGTTTGAGCTCTTTTTTAGGTGCGGTTAGAGTGATTACGCTTTTTTGCGTAATTGTACCGAGAACAAACCTAGAAAAAGCGAGTAGCGAAAGCCTGTTAAAACGCCCAAAAAATAGGTTCGAAAATAAGATGAAGAAAGAGTTACTGATTATCCTTTTTATAGGTTTTGTTTTTAATTTATCTGCACAAAGTGTAGATCCTTTATTAACAAAAGATGCCGAGGCGCAAGATGTTTGGGTAGATAGTATTATGAAAAATATGTCGATTGATGAAAAAATTGGTCAGCTTTTTATGATACAAGCCTATTCTAATAAAGACCAAAAGCACGAAGCTTATATAACCAATATGATTCAAAAATATCATGTAGGTAATTTAATTTTTATGCAAGGTACTCCAGAAAAGCAAGCAGTACTTACTAATACATTTCAAGATGCGGCAAAAGTGCCTTTGTTAATTGGTTTTGATGGAGAATGGGGCTTAGATATGCGTTTGAAAAATACGTACAGATTTCCTTGGAACATGACTTTGGGTGCTATTGAAAAAGATTCTTTAATTACTGAATTTGGTAAGCATTTGGGGATGCATTGTAAGCGATTGGGCATTCATGTAAACTTTGCGCCGGTTGTAGATATTAATACAAATCCAGAAAACCCAATTATAGGAAACAGGTCTTTTGGTGAAGATAAAGAAAACGTAACCGAGAAAGCGATTGCGTTTACAAAAGGGATGCAAAGTCAAGGCGTTTTGGCAAACGCAAAACATTTTCCTGGTCATGGAGATACCGCAACAGATTCTCACCATACATTACCTGTTTTAAATTTTGATTTGGCACGCTTAGATTCTATTGAATTGTATCCGTATAAAAGGGTTTTTGATGCTGGTATGGCAAGTGTTATGACGGCACATTTAAGTATTGCTAGTTTAGAGCCAGATAGTAGATTGCCTACTTCTTTATCTAAAAATGTGGTGACTAATTTATTACAGCAAAAATTAGGTTTTTTAGGCTTGGTAATTACCGATGGATTAAATATGAAAGGTGCTGCAAATTATGCTACTTCGGCAGAAATTAATTTGGCAGCCATACAAGCAGGGAATGATTTATTGTTAATTCCGCAAGAAATTCCTGCTACGGTAAACATGATTAAAAAGGCTATTGAGTTAAAGACACTAACGGAAGAAAGAGTCAATTTTTCTGTTCGTAAAATATTAAAAGCTAAATATTGGGCAGGTTTAAATGAGTATAAACCAGTTGTCTTAAATAATTTGCATGAAGACTTAAATTCAATTGATGATGAATTATTACATAGAGAATTGGTGAAGAATTCTTTAACGGTTGTCAAAAATAAAAACTACAATATACCTATTACCAATTTAGAAGAAAGAAAAATTGCATATGTAAAATTAGGCGACGATTCTGGATATCCTTTTATTGATATGCTTCAAAATTATGGGCAAGTAGATGAGGTTTATAGTGAAAATTTAGACGGACTTATAACAAAATTGAAACCTTATAACTTGGTAATTGTTGGTTTTCATAAATCCAACGCGAACCCATGGAAAAGTTATAAGTTTACAAATAAAGAATTGGTTTGGTTGCAAGAAATCTCTAGAGAGAATAATGTAATTTTAGATGTTTTTGCGAGTCCTTATAGTTTATTACAAGTAAAATCTTTTACAAATATAGAAGGCATTATTGTGTCTTACCAAAATAGTAAATTGGCCCAAGAACTCTCTGCTCAATTAATTTTTGGAGCTTTTGGAGCAAAAGGAAAGTTGCCTGTTTCTATTAAAGAAGATTTTTCTGAAGGGAGTGGTTTTTTTACCTCAAACTTAAGTAGATTTGAGTATACTATACCAGAAGCTGCCCAATTATCATCTATCAAATTAAAGAAGATAGATTCTTTAGCTAAGATTATTTTAAAGGAAAAAATGGCACCAGGTTTTCAGGTTGTGGTAGCAAGGCACGGTAAAATTGTTTTAGAGAAAAGTTACGGACATCACACAGATGATACGTCTAGAAAAGTAAAAAATTCTGACGTTTACGATTTGGCTTCGCTTACTAAAATTTTAGCCTCTTTACCTTTGGTGATGAAAGCAGAAGAAGAAAATAAAATTTCTTTAAATGAAAAACTTCAAGATCTTTTACCAGGTTTTAAAGGCTCTAATAAAGCATCGGTTTCTGTTAGAGAAATCCTTTCACATTACGGACGTTTAAAAGCGTGGATTCCCTTTTATGTGGCAACTCAAGATAGTATAACACATGAAAATTTACCTGCTTTTTATAGTAATAAACAATCGGAAAGATTTTCTCTAAATGTGGCAAAAAACTTATATATAAACAAGAGTTATAAAGACAGTATTTATAAATATATTAGAGATGCAGACCAAAGAACAACTCCAGGCTATAAATACAGCGATTTAGGATATTATTTACTACAAGAAGCTATAGAAAAAACGTATCAAAAACCTTTAAATACCTTGGTAGATGAAGAGTTTTACCAATCTTTGGGCGCTAATAGAACCACGTATTTACCGCTTCAAAAGTTTCCTGCAAACGAAATTATACCTACTGAAAAAGACAACTATTACCGCAATCAATTAGTGCAAGGTTATGTGCATGATATGGGAGCTGCTATGTTGGGTGGAGTAGGTGGACATGCAGGTTTATTTGCCAATGCAAACGATGTTGCAAAAATTATGCAGATGTATTTACAGAAAGGATATTATGGAGGTAAAAGATATTTAAAAACAGAAACCTTAGACAAATTTAACCATCGTTATTTTTCAGATATGCAGGTGCGTAGAGGCTTAGGTTTCGATAAACCGCAGTTAAACCCTAAAGTTAAAGCAACTTGTGGCTGTGTATCCGACGAGAGTTTTGGGCATTCTGGTTTTACAGGTACTTATACTTGGGCAGATCCTCAAAGTGGAATTGTATATGTGTTTTTGTCTAATAGAGTGTATCCAACGGCAGCAAATAGAAGTTTGGTAAGAAGCAATATGCGTACAGAAATTCAGCAAGTAATTCAAGATGCTATTATAAATTAAGAGGAATAAAATAGTTATTTTTAGAAGCTATTTCCTGCTTTCACTACTCGCTTTTTTTGAGAAAAACAAAAAAGAGCTCAAACAAACCGTTCAATCAGGGCTAGACCTGATTGAACGGTTTGTTTTTTTTCTAAGAACTAGCCTCTGTATTTGTTGGCGCTAATTTGCTGTATAAAAATATAATTAATAAGCTAAAAGAAAAATAGAGTAACGCAATCTTATCACCAAAAAAATAGGATACTATAAACGCTTGTAGTGCATAAAAAACAGGTAAAATAAATAGGTTGTACGTAAATCTAAAAGTATCTATGAAATCGATATCAGGGTTCTTTTTTGCTTGCTTTTTGTAAATTAGATAATGAACCAAACTATTTAAAAGAATTACATAATACAAGAGTTTTAAATAGTTTGTACTACCTTCTTTTTTAGGCGGAAACGTATTTTTTTTAATCATTTCTTGTACCTTTTTTACTTCTGTAAAATCTACTTGAGCATCATTTAGCTTCGTTAAAATAGCATCATAGTTTTCATCTTTTTCTATATGAACAGATAATTCTTTTAACTGATTTACAACTTCGTTTTTTAGAATATTAATAGATTTACTAGGAATATTGTTTGCGTAAATTTCGCTAGCATTAATAGGTGATCCGTAATGCAAAGCCACTTTGCAAGGAAAATGAGATGCATTTTGATACGTAATTCCTACAGGTACTACTTGTATTTGTAAATCTGGGTATTTTTCTATAGCTCCATATACAATTCTAGTAAAACCTTTACTTAAAGGTCTAACGGTTCTGTCTCTACAATCACTACCTTCTGGAAAAATCATTAAAGATTTTCCGCGGTTAAAAATGTTATAACAGGTATTAAAAACTGCCTCGTTTTTTGCCAATTGATCGATGCCGTCTCGCATTCTATAAATGGCAATTAGATTTAGGGAGTTTAGAATCTTTTCTATAATAGGGTTTTTAAAAGCTGCCGCTTTTACTAAAAAATAACTAGCTCTTGGGTTATTTGTGGTCACAATTAGAGGATCTATCAATCCGTTTGGGTGGTTTATTGCAAAAAGTACAGCCCCTTTTTTAGGTACGTTTTTTAAACCAACTACTTTTATTTTTTTAGTGTAAAAAAAAAGTCCGAGTTTAACGTATAAACGCACCAAGCGAAACCATATTTGTGAATTTTCCATATTTTAATAATTATTTTAAAGATGATTTTCTGCCCCAATAAGTTGCTAATGCCATGCCCGAAAAGACATCCCAAACTCCCCAAAAAGCAGCCAGTAAAGCCATTCCACCTAAACCTTCAAAGAAGCCAAAAATAAGTAACAAACCTAAACCGCCGTTTTGTATGCCAGTTTCTATAGCAATTGTTTTACAATCTTTTTTATTCAATTTAAAACTTTTTGAGGTATAAAACCCTAAAATGTAGGCAAAAATATTATGAAAAATAACTAAGAAAAATACATGGTGAATATGGTGTATAAAAACATCTAAATTCTGAGAAAAGGCAATAAAAATTAAAGCAATAAAAACCAACATAGACAATGGTTTTAAAACTTTTTCAATTTTGTGAGCCATTTCCGAATGGTAATGTTTAATAACCATTCCAAGAATTAAAGGGATTCCTAAAATTATAGAAACGACTTTAAATAAATCATACGGATTTAAAGACACCGTTTTTAAAATGATATTGGTTGGTTCATATAAACTTCCCCAAAACTGTAAATTAAGAGGCGTCATAACAATGCAAATTAAGGTTGCAAAAGCAGTTAAACTAACAGATAAAGCAGCGTTTCCTCCAGCCATTTTACTAAAAAAGTTAGAGACATTTCCGCCAGGGCAAGCAGCAATCATTATCATTCCTAATGCAAAACTAGGATGCGGTTTTATAATTAGAATTGCCAAAAAAGTAAAAGCAGGTAACAATATAAATTGCGATAAAACACCTACAAAAACTATTTTAGGATTTTTAAATAGCCTTTTAAAATCTTCTACAGAAATACCCAAAGCGACGCCAAACATAATAATGGCAATGGCTATGTTTAAAACCCATAAACCACTTTCATCAAAGTTTATTTTAATAGCGTCTATATCTATGTTGTTTTGCATTTTTTAAAGTTTCAGGTTTTCTTGATTCTTGTTTCCAAAAAATCTTTTTTCGAAGTTTTTGTCTTTGCCTAAAGTTTACTTAATTCTTAAAAGCAAACTCAATAATGTTCGCCCCCATTTTTAAAGCAGTTTCTCGCACACTTTTTAGGTTGTTGTGTATGATTTCATCTTCCCAACCATCGCTTAAATCTGTTTCATAATCGTAAAAAATAACCAACCTTCCTTCATAAAAGAAACCAAAACCTTGGGCAGGTTTTTTATTGTGTTCATGAATTTTAGGAATCCCATTAGGGAATTTAAAAGTCTGATTAAAAATAGGATGATTATTCGGAATTTCTTTAAATTCTAGACTCGGAAAAACTTTCTTTAATTCTCTTCGTATAAATTTATCTAATCCGTAATTGTCTGAAATATGCAAAAACCCACCAGAAATTAAGTAATTTCTTAAGTTGTTTGCTTCATCATCAGAAAATAGTACATTTCCATGCCCCGTCATAAAAATGATAGGAAAGTTAAAAATATCTTCACTATCAATATTTACTGCTTGTGGATCTTTAGAAATATTGGTACCAATATTTGTGTTTGCAAAGTCTATTAAATTAGGAATTGCTGTTGGGTTAGCGTACCAATCTCCACCTCCATTATATTTTAAAATGGCTACATTCTGTGCGTTTGTAGAAAGTGAGAGTAAAAAGAGAAAAACGAATATTTTTTTCATTAAAGTAAGAGTTCTCGATAAATTTCTATAAAAATAGAATTTACTCGAACTAACATTTAGTTATTAGAAAGCAATATAGTAAAAATTACTGATTGATAAACGAAATGGTATTTACAGCTACCAATGCAGCAGTTTCTGTACGCAATCTACTTTCTCCTAAAGAAATAGGAGTCATGTTTTTTGTTAAACATTTTTTAATTTCATCAATAGAAAAATCACCTTCGGGGCCAATTAAAATGGTGGTTTTTTCTGAAGGCTTTACAACAGATTGTAATAAGTTTTTATCTTTTTGATCTTCGCAGTGTGCAATACAAACGTTACCTTCAAAGTCTTGTTTTATAAAATCATTCAATTTTATGGGTTCATTCAATTTAGGAAGCGTGAATTTTAAAGATTGCTTCATGGCAGACTGAATAATTTTTTCGAAACGTTCTAATTTTACAACTCTACGTTCTGAATTTGAACAAATAATTGGTGTAATTTCATCGATACCAATTTCTGTTGCTTTTTCTAAAAACCATTCAATTCTATCATTTAATTTAGTAGGAGCAATGGCAATATGCAAGTAATAATTCCAAGGTTTTGGTTTTTCTTCAAAACCAATAACTTCTGCCAAACATTTTTTGTCGCTTGCAAGTATAATTTTTACATCAAACAAAAAACCTTTACCGTTTGTAATTTTAAGAATGTCATTTTCTTTTTTACGTAAAACGCGCACAATATGTTTACTCTCAATTTTATCGAATGTAAGTTGCGTTGTTTCTGTAGAAATTTCTGAATTATAAAATAGTTGCATTTTTTAAAATAGTTTCATGGTTTTGTTTTCTCGCAAAGTCGCAAAGGCGCAAAGTTTTTTATTTTTGCCAACTGCCTGCTGAATACTCTTTCTATACGTTCTTCGTCTTTTATGCGTTACAGGATCAAAATTTTCCCATAATTTTTTAATAGCTTCATTGTCTTCTAACTCGGGAGTTCTAATACAATTTTCTATTCCTAGAGGTGCAAAAGTTTTTGTGTATTGATCAAATATTATTGCATGTACCCCTTTATTTTGATAATCTGGATGTACGCCGATTAAGTAAAAAGTAACGTCTTTAGAGTGTTTTCTAGCTTTTAATAAGTGAAACAATCCGAATGGAAATAATTTTCCTTTTGCTTTCTGTAATGCTTCAGAAAAAGAAGGCATTACAATAGCAAAAGCAACGAGTTTATTATTTTCATCAACCACAAATTTTATATATTCGGGGTTGATAAAGCTGATGTATTTCTTCTTAAAAAAAGCAATTTGAGAATCTGAAATAGGTACAAAAGAAGACAGTTTAGAGTAGGATGCACTAAAAACATCAAACATATCATCTACATAAGGCATAATGTCTTTGGTCTTTGTGAAATCTAATGCTTTTAGTTTTAACCTTTTTTTTAAGATTTTACTTATTCTATCAAAATAAACACCATCTACATTTTTAAACTTGAATTTATTTTCTAAATATTCCTTCTCTTTTACAAAACCTAATTGTTCTAAATGATCCTTATAATAAGGATAATTGTACCAGGTTATCATGGTACCAATATGGTCGAAACCTTCTGTTAAAACTCCGGTTTTGTCTAAGTTATTAAAACCTATAGGTCCTTCTATATATTCTAAGTTGTTTTCTAATCCTATTTCTTTTACTTTTTCTAATAGAACTTTACTTACTTCAATATCATCAATAACATCAAACCAACCAAAGCGCATTTTTTTAATTTGTTGTTTTTCAACCTCAAACCAATTGATTATAGCAATAACTCTTCCTACAATTTTACCATCTCTTAAGGCAACAAAAAACTGAGCATCTGCATTTTCAAAAACAGGGTTTTTTGCTGGATCAAAATTGTCTATTTCATCTTTAATAATAGGAGGAACCCAATACTTATGGTCTTTATATAACGAAAAAGGAAATGTTACAAATTGTTTCATTTCCTTTTTGGTGGTCATTTTTTTAATTGTAATCATATTACAAAAATAGTATTTCTAATTGTTATTTTAATCTTCTTCAACTTCTTTCTCGAGCTCTTTAATTTCTCTTTCTAGTTTTTCTATATCCGTTTCTTTTTTTGCCTTTTTCTTCCCAAACAGACCTAAAAATCCCCCTTTTTTCTCTTTTGTAGAAGTTCTTGTTCTGCTTCTTTTTCTAACAGCTTTCTTCTTGTCTTTTTTCTTAAACATTCTAGAGAAAAAACCGTTTTGTTTTTTATTGTACCTGCTAATTGGCGTGTCTTTAATTACTTTACCGCTATCGTCTAAATCTGTATAAGAATCAGAATGACTATCTATTCTATATGAAATACCTACACTACCATAAACGCCTTTAGATTTTCCTTCTTTTAGAAATCTAGCTGAGGTGTTAATTTGAAAATCTTCATTAATAAGATACGCTAATCCTGCACCTAAATTTAAATTATTTTGCTCATTTTTAAAAATTGCTTGGTGTTCTATAAAACCAGACCAATTGTAATTTAAGTTCTGTGTAGCGGTAATAATGTATGAAAGTTCAAAGAAATCGGTTCCTATTTTATCGTAATATCCATTGTAAACAATATTAAATCGATCTGTAATGTTTTGTTGTAATAAAATTCCTAATTTAGGAGAAACGCTTCCTGTTTTATAAATGTCATTTACTTCATCTGTATTTACCCCTAAATACAAAGCAACTGAAGGAATTAATCGTTTCTTATCAAAAGCATGTCGCCTTCTCCAACTTCTTACTTCTTTTGTTTTATCTGTATATTCTGGTTGAAATAACAAATATTTTGCACCGATTGTAAATTTACTCAATCCAGAAGTTGAATACTGTGATGTAAAAATGTTATTAAACGTAACTTCGTCTTTTTGGTAGGTTAACTGCGCATTTAATTCTAATTTTTCAAGAAAAAAACTTGTTCTAAAAAGTAAATCTGCTCCAAAAGATTCTGGTATAGAAAAAGTAGGCTCTATATTCGTCTTTTTGTAGAAAAAACTAGTTTCAAATTGATATACGCCTGTACCAACACTATAAGGACTCTCTGAAAAACCAGGATTATTAGAGTTTATTACATCTGTGTATTGTGCTTGTGTAGAGTAGGTTATGGATACGGTGAGCGTAATAAAAAATTTCAGGAAAAGGTTTTTCATAAATTAGGATAATATATTATTGGCAGTATCTACTTATTACACAAACATAGTATAAAAATGCTATTTTATAAAAGCAAACGATACTTTTTTGAGTTTATGAAAGTTTTATAGTTTGTAAACGCTCCAATTGTATTCAAATTGTTATTTTTGATTGATTTTTTTATAAATAAATATTTGAATGGGATTATTAAGAACCATAGCTATTATTGTTTTTTGCTATTATGCTTTTAAGTTTTTAGCAAAGTTATTCGCACCTTTTTTAATTAAAAAAGCTGCTGAAACAATTAAAAAGAAAGCAGAACAGCAATACGGTGGCGGACAACAACAAGAACCGCAAAAAAATACTGTGCCAGAAGGGAAAACAGTAATTGATAAAACTCCAGGGAATCAACAGCAAAGTAAAAACTCTGTTGGTGAATATGTGGATTTTGAGGAAATAGATTAATTGAGTTAGTCATTTAGTTTCCGTATCTTATAGCTTTAAAACATTGATATATGGATAATTTTGAAGGTCAAGATATACTAAACTTTATAAAAGAACTACCAAATGATGAAGCCTGTAAAGCTTATTTATCAAAAATAAAATGGCAGGATGGTTTTAAATGTAGTAAATGTGGACATACAAAAGGTTGTGAAAAAGCTGGATATAATTATCACTGTTATGCTTGCCATCATGTAGAAAGTGCTACTGCAAATACACTTTTTCATAAAGTTAAATTTGGATTGCAAAAAGCGTTTTGTGTTGCTTTTGAAATGAGCACAAATAGTAAAAGTACTTCAAGTATTCAAATGGGTAAACGCTTTAGTATTCGTCAAGGAACTGCATGGTATTTTATGCAAAAAGTTCGTAAAGCAATGAAAAGTAGTCAAAAATATCCTCTAGAAACCTTAATTCATGTTGATGAGTTTACTGTTGGAGGAAAAGAAGAAGGAAAACAAGGTAGGAGTTACGATACAAAAAAGAAAAAAGCCGTAATTGCAGTAGAATTAACAGATAACAATAAGGTGAAAAGAGTTTACATTAAATCTATAAACGACTATTCTGCAAAATCATTAACACCAATTTTTGAAGAACACATAAGTAAATCTGCTAAAATAATAACAGATAAATGGAGAGGATATGAACCTTTGAAAGAAGTTTATAACATTGAGCAAATCTATAGTAATAATGGTGCTAACTTTAAACAATTACATGTCATGATTATGCAAGTTAAGTCTTGGCTTAGAGCAATACCAACTCATGTAAGTAAATGGCATATTCAAGCTTATTTTGATGAATTTTGTTTTAGAATTAATAGATCTCAATTTCAGAAAAGTATATTTCATAAAACAATTGAAAGAATGGTAGTTGCCAAACCAGTTTATCAAAATCAAATAAAACAGAAGCTAAACGTATAACTCAATAGATTAATTTATGAAGTTTACTAAAATTTTACCTTATTTAGGTGCTATTGCAATTTTTGCTTTGGCATCCATTATCTATTTTCATCCTGTTTTAAAAGGAGAGAAACTAAATCAGTCAGATATTACTCAGTTTACCGGAATGGTAAAAGAGATTAATGATTTTAGAGCAGATAAAAACACAGAACCTTATTGGACAGGCGCTTCTTTTAGTGGAATGCCGGCGTATCAAGTAAGTGCTTATTATCCGAATGATTTTGTAAGAGGATTAGACAGAACTTTACGTTTTTTACCAAGACCTGCAGATTATACTTTCTTATATTTTTTAAGCTTTTTTGTGTTAATGATGGCTTTGAAAGTAAATTGGAGATTGGCTGTTTTTGGATCTCTTGCCTTTGGTTTTTCAACCTATTTAATAATTATTTTTGGAGCAGGACATAATGCAAAAGCTCATGCAATTGCTTATATGCCGTTGATTTTGGCGGGATTGTTATGGATTTTTCAGAAGCGATATATACTTGGTTTTATGGTGACTGGAGTTGCAATGGCTTTAGAAATTTATACCAACCATCCTCAGATGACCTATTATTTAGGTTTTGCACTAATCATATTAGGTATTGTAGAATTTATTCATGCAATTAAAGAAAAAATTATTCCTACTTTTATAAAACAAGTTGCCATAATTTTTGCTGCAGTTTTATTAGGTATTGGTGCAAATGCACCTCGTTTAATGGCTATGAAAGAATATGCAGATCATAGTACCAGAGGGAAATCTGAATTGACCATTACGCCAGATGGAAGTAAAAAAGAAGTTACAAAAGGTTTAGATAAAGCCTATATTACAGAATATAGTTACGCAAAATTAGAAACTTTTAATTTATTCATTCCTCGTTATATGGGCGGAGGAACCATAGAAAAATTAGGTGAAGGTTCTAATTTTTATCAACTTTTAGAAGAAAAAGCAGGTAGAAATGCTGCTAAAGAATACTCGGAACAAGCACTTACGTATTGGGGAGATCAAAATATTGTTGAAGCACCCGCTTATATTGGTGCTGTAATTTTCTTTCTATTTTTCTTAGGGATATTTTTAGTAAAAGGACGCTTGAAACAATGGTTAGTTACTGCAACCGTTTTTTCAATTTTAATGAGTTGGGGAAGAAATTTTGATGTTTTAACCAATTTCTTTATTGACTATTTTCCGTTGTACAATAAATTTAGAGCAGTATCCTCGATACAAATAATTGCAGAATTATGCGTGCCTATTTTAGGAATATTAGCATTAAAAGAATTCTTTTCGTCTAAGATTTCTTCGGATGAAAAACTAGACGGATTAAAAAAAGCAGTCTATGCTTTTGGAGGATTAATTATTGTTGGTTTTTTATTAGCACACGGGTTTTCTACTTTTGAAGGAATACGAGATGCACAATATAAACAGTTACCTGGTTTAGCAGATGCTATTATTTCTGATAGAAAATCGATGTTATTTACAGATACATTGCGTTCTTTATTTTTAATGATACTTTCTGCAGGTATTTTATGGATGTTGTTAAAGGATAAATTAAAACAAGGTGTTGCTATTTTAGCATTAACTGTCTTTTTGTTATTCGATTTAATTTCTGTTGATAAAAAATATGTCAATGAAGATGATTTTAAATCTGCAAGAAAAATTGATAAACCATTTATAGCTTCAACAGCAGATAAAATTATTTTACAAGATAAAAGTCATTATAGAGTTGGTAACTTTACGGTAAACCCAATGAATGATGGAAGTACATCTTATTTTCATCAATCTATTGGTGGGTATCACGCAGCGAAGTTAGGTCGCTATCAAGAGTTATTCGATTTTCAAATTGCCAAAAATAACATGCAAGTTTTAAACATGTTAAATACCAAA
Organism: Polaribacter sp. NJDZ03; assembly: GCF_019263805.1. Taxonomy (NCBI): domain Bacteria; kingdom Pseudomonadati; phylum Bacteroidota; class Flavobacteriia; order Flavobacteriales; family Flavobacteriaceae; genus Polaribacter; species Polaribacter sp. NJDZ03. The sequence continues at coordinate 1,519,254 of NZ_CP079195.1, read as the reverse complement.
TATTTTATTATTGGTAATGATAAAGGAGAGAAGCAATCGCAATTAAACCCAGATGCTAACGGAAATGCTTGGTTTGTAGAACGTGTAAAAATTGTAGATTCTGCAAATAAAGAAATGCTTGCATTAGATTCTTTAAACACAAAAAATACTGCTGTTTATAAGAAAGATGTTGCTAGTGGAAATCAAATTACTTTTCCTAAAGAAATTGATAGTACTGCCAAAATAGAGCTTTTAAATTACGATGTAACAACGTTAACATATCAAGCTAAAACATTGAAAGATCAGTTTGCTGTTTTCTCTGAAATATATTATAAAGATGGTTGGAATGCTTATGTTGATGGAAAATTAACGCCTCATGTTCGTGTAAATTATGTGTTACGTGGAATGACAATTCCTGCCGGAGAACATACGATTGAATTTAAGTTTGAGCCAAAAGTAATTCAGCAAGGAAAAATTATTTCATTAGCTTCTTATGCGTTGTTAATTTTGATAACAGCGGGTTGGTTTTTTTATGAAAAGAAGAAAGAAAAACAATGAAAATAGGGATGATTTTAGATGCTCCTTTTCCGCCTGATCCAAGGGTAGAAAACGAAGCCGTTTCTTTAGTAAAAGCAGGTCATGATGTTTTTCTGTTCTGTTTAAAATATGGAAATGAAAAATCGTCTGAAGTTATAAATGGAATTCAGGTTAAAAGATTTGTTTCAAATCAACTAGAATATAAATTATCCGCTTTAGCGTATACCGTCCCTTTTTATGGTGTTTTGATGAAAAAAAAGATTCATCAATTTATAGAAGAAACTAAAATTGATGCGTTACATATACATGACATTAGAATTGCAGAAGCTGTTTTTAATGCAAACAAATCTTTCAATGTACCTGTAGTTTTAGACTTGCATGACAACATGCCAGAAGTGATGAAATTGTATCCGCACTTGCAGAAATTTCCAGGAAAGTATATTATTTCACCAGCAAAATGGAAAAAGAAAGAAAAGGAATTTATTGAAAAAGCAGATAAAGTAATTTCGGTTTCTCCTGAATTTTTAGATAATTTGGTAGAAAGAATTCCATCTGTAAAAGAAAAGTTAGTTTTAGTGCCTAATACCATTAGAGAGTCATTTTACAAAGATTATAAAATTGATAAAACGATTTTAGAGAGATATAAAGACAATTTTGTACTCTTGTATTTAGGAGACACCCATTTAAGAAGAGGCTTGCAAACTGCCATTGAATCTCTAACTTCTTTAAAAGAAACCATCCCAAATATTAAGTTGGTTATTGTAGGAAAGAATACGACAGATGTTGTTTTAAAACAACAGGTAGCCGACTTAAAATTAGAAAAATTTGTAGATTTTGAAGGTTGGCAAAATGTTTCTTTATTTCAATCTTATATTTTGTCTAGTGCTATTTGTATTTCGCCTTTGCATAGAAACTTACAACACGATGTTGCGTATGCAAATAAGATTTTTCAATATATGAGTTTAGCCAAACCACTTTTAGTGAGTGATGCTACGGCTCAAAAAAGAGTTGTAGAGAACAATAAAACAGGTTTAATTCATAAAGACAGAGATGTTAAAGATTTTTCTGATAAAATTATAACGCTCTATAAGGATGAGGAATTAAGAAATGAGTTAGGACAAAACGGAAAAGAGTTTATAGAAAATGAATTCTCTTGGGAGCAGACTTCTAAAAAACTGCTACATTTATACGATAATCTACCATCTTGAAAGTATTAATAATTACATATTATTGGCCGCCTGCAGGAGGTTCTGGCGTTCAGCGTTGGTTAAAATTTGTAAAATATTTACAAGAATTTGGCATTGAACCTGTTGTGTATACGGTTGATAATGTAAAGTATCCGAAGGAAGATAGCACCTTAATTAATGAAGTCCCTAATGATATAGTAGTTTTAAAACAACCTATTTGGGAACCTACAGATGTTCTTTTTTGGAAAAAGAATAGACCTCAGAAAAGTGGGATTTCCAATGCAAGTAATGGAGGGATTTTATCATTTATAAGAGGGAATTTTTTTATTCCAGATCCTAAAGTATTTTGGGTAAATTCTTCTGTAAAATATCTTCAAAAGTATTTAGATTCCAATAATATTCATACAATTATTTCTACTGGTCCGCCGCATAGTATGCATTTAATTGCTCAGAAATTACATCAAAAAAACAACATAAAATGGCTTGCAGATTTTAGAGATCCTTGGACAGATTTGTACTATAATAAAGATTTTAAGCAATTGTCTTTTGCGAAAAATCGAAATAAAAAATTAGAAGAGAAAGTTTTAAAAAATGCAGATTGTGTATTAACGGTTAGTAATGCTCTAAAAACCGAATTTGCTAAAAAAGCGAGTAGAGTAGAAGTGATTACTAATGGTTTTGATGATGAAGTTTTAACCAATAGCACAGGTGTTTTAGATACGGATTTTTCTGTTTCCTACATCGGTTTGTTGCCAAAACAAAGCAATCCTAAGGTGTTGTTTAAAGTTTTAAAAGATCTTTGCTTGCAAAGTGCTGATTTTAAGAATGATTTAAAATTGAATTTTATTGGTGATATTTCTGATGAAGTTAGAGACGAAATTTCTAAAAATAACTTAACAGAGAACTCCAATTTTATTGGATATGTTGCGCATGATAAAGCAATAGCATATCAGCAGAATGCTCAGGTTTTGTTGTTGTTAATTCCGAATGTAGAAAAGTCAGAAGGAATTTTAACAGGAAAACTATTTGAGTATCTAACTGCCAAAAGACCTATTTTAGCAATTGGACCAGAAGATGGAGATTTATCAGAAATAGTAAAAGAAACAAATGCAGGTGTTGTAATTGACTTTAATAATGAAGAAAAAATGTCTTTAGAAATATTAAAATTATATCGTCAATATAAAAAAGGAAGTTTACATGTGAACTCTAAAAATATTGAGAAATTTCACAGAAAAGCTTTGACGAAAGAGTTGGCTTTGATTCTTAAAAGTTTACATTCGTAATATGGGAGTTGTATTTAAACAGTCTTTAAAAAACACACTTTTTATTTATCTTGGTTTTGCCTTTGGCGGAATTAATACCTTGTTTTTATATACTCGTTTTTTAGAAGATGAGTACTATGGTTTGGTGACTTTTCTGTTATCTACTTCTAATTTATTAATGCCGCTAATTGCATTAGGAATTCACCACACCATTGTAAAGTTTTTTTCTAGCTATTTTACAAAAGAAGAGAAAGATAGTTTCTTGTCATCTGTACTTTTTTTACCACTATTCATTGCAATTCCAATCGCTTATTTTGGCAACCTATTTTATCAAGAAATAGGAGATTATTTATCCGTAGAAAATCCTATTATAAAAGATTATACGGTTGTTATTTATCTAGTAGCTGTTGCTTGTTCTTATTTCGAGATTTTTTATTCTTGGGCTAAAGTTCAGTTTCAGTCTGTATTTGGTAATATTTTAAAAGAGCTGTATAACCGTGTAATGGTAATGATTTTGTTATTTGCAGTTTACTTTGAGTTGATAACAAAGCAGGAATTTATTTATTATTTAACCGGTGCTTATTTTCTAAGAATGTTTATAATGATGTTTTATGCATTAAAATTATATACGCCAAAATTCACCTTTTCTAGACCAGATAACTTTAAGGAAGTAATTCGTTATTCTGGCTATATTATTTTGGCAGGAAGTGCAGGAGCCATCATTTTAGATATTGATAAATTTATGATACCTGGTAAAGAATCTTTGGTTATTGCAGCTTATTATTCAGTAGCCGTTTTTATAGGTTCTTTTATAGAAGCACCAAGTAGAGCAATGTTAAACATTTTACAACCTTTAACATCTAAAACATTAAATGAAGAAAATCATAAGGAAGTAGCTTCCTTATATAAAAAGAGTTCTATTAACCTATTATTAATTAGTGGCCTTTTCTTTGTCTTGATAAATGCAAACGTTGGTCAATTATTTAACTTACTTCCTAAAGAATATGGTGGTGGTGCATTGGTGGTTCTTATGATTTCTGTACTGAAGCTATATAATGGTTTCTTAGGGAATAATGGAGCAATCATAAACAATTCTAAGTTTTACAAGATTACATTACCCATTAGTATTTCTATGGCGTTATCGGTTTACCTTTTAAATAAACTTTTTTATTATGAATTAGATATGGGAACAGATGGATTAGCATTGGCAACTTTAATCGTTATCTTTTTAGCAAATACGTTTAAACTGTTTTTTGTAAAACGTAAGTTTTCTATGACACCTTTTACAGACAAGTCGTTAAAAATGATTGTAATAATTACTGTTCTTTATCTTGCTTTTATTTTTTGGGATTTTACAATAAGTGATATTTATTTATGGAAGTTTCCTGTTCATCCTATTATAAATATTGCTTTAAAAAGCATTTTAATAACGGTAGTGTATATCGTTATAGTGCTTAAACTTAATATTTCTAATGAGTTTGATTTACTTTTAAAAAAATATTATAAATAGCAATCTATATAATCTGTAAGCATGTGAAATAACAATGCAATACAGAGTGTTCTGGTTTTTTTTAAAAACAAACCTACTGTATAAAAGCCTATAGCTATGTAAGAATGCAAGGGGTGAAAGTTAATGCTACATCTATTCTCTTTAAAAATTGGAGTGGCTAATAAATGATCTAAATCTACTAACATAGAACATAAAAAGATGAAGTAAACCTTTTTCCAATTATCTTTAAAAAATAAATAGGCTATAAGAGCAGGTATTATAAAATGTAGGGTATAATGTATTATAAATTTTGACATAAAAAAAGGTTTACTCTTTTTACAAAATAAACCTTTATTTTAGGGGTAGTAATTCTTGGGGGTTTTTAGAATTCTTACACTGCTAATTTAGATATAATTTGTTTATTTATTCTTTACCTATGTTAATAGAATTATTTTGAATATATTTTTTTTCTAATTCTACTTAATTGCACAGCAGAAATATTTAAATATGATGCTATGTGGTACTGTGGTATAATATTTTCTATATTAGGTATTTCTTTTTTTAGCTCTTTATACCTTTCTGTTGCATCTAAAACGGATAAATTATATATCTTTTTTTCGAATAATAAAAAAATACTTTCCAAAGCATTTGCATACATAACTGCAATGTCATTATCAACTAAAGCGAGTTCTTTTAATTTTTTATAATTTATAACATATAATTCACAATCAGTTAAACATTGGTAGGTTAACAAAGAGTTTTTATTAGAAACTAAAGCTCCAAATGAACCTGTAGAACTAAAAGGTACAAATAGACTTCTTATGTATTCTTTTCCATTTTCATCTTCATAATAAGATCTAACAATTCCTTTTTTTAAAATATATAAATCGGTGGGTTTATCTCCAGTTTTAGTTAAAGTATCTTTATTATTAAATTCTTTTAATTCTGTTAATTCTAAAAATTTTTGATACGATTTAGGAGGTAATTTATGGAAATTATTAATAAAAAAGGACAAAATATTCATTAAAGAAGAGTTTTTATTTATAAATAACTAATTGCATTTGGTCCTTCCATAAAGATTAAGTCTAAAATTGATAAATTAGGAATAAATCCATGCTTGTCATCAAACATCTGTATGTAAGATTCTGTTGTTTTTTTTGGTTTATTTTTAGCATTTACCAGTTCTCTAAAATCAGGTTCTGTAGTTTCTACAAGGTATTCTTGAGTTTTAGAGTATTGCTGAGAAATTTGTAATGCATCAGTAATAAACAGATGTGTATCTATATTTACGTCTTGTAAAAATGTATATTTTTTCTGGAATATTTTAATCAAATCATCTTCGTAAAACTCGTAAAAAGGAGAGGTTCTATAAGCTGTTTGTAACGATTTTAAATGATGATCTTGCCAAATAGCGTCATTGTCTACCAATAAATCTTTTGTTTTTTTACGTTGAGAAGTACCTTTATTTTTATCTTTAACAGGAATGTTTAATAACTGTTTTCCATTAGAATTATAAACGTAGCATCTGTTTCTATAGCTTTGTTTCTGAAAATTATCTTCCATTTCAAAAATAACAGCATCAGATTTTACAATCTCAGTATATTGAGAAATTGGGCCAAAATAAGTGGGTATAAATAGTGACATTTTTAATGTTTTTTATCTCTGCTTTAGTAGTGATTTCTAACTTGTTATTTCTAAAAACTAGAAACCGCTACTTAAAACTGAATACTATTTTGTAGCTTTCTTTCCTTTATAAAAACTATATCCAATATATAGCGCTATTAATCCAAAAACAATATATCTATAAGAAACAGGTTCTCCATCGCCACCAACAGTTGTAAACATTCTGTCCCAACGAATAGATTTTATCTTTGCTCCCATAGTAGGTGCGTTTGCATCCCAACTAAACCATATCATTACGGGTTTACCAAGTACATGATCAAAAGGAGTGTAGCCATAATAGCGTGCGTCTAAAGAGTTGTGTCTGTTATCTCCCATCATCCAATAATAATCTTGCTTAAAGGTATAAGAATCTGCTTTTTCACCATTAATAAAAATATTGTCACCAACAATTTGTAAATCGTTGTTTTCGTAATTTTTAATAATTTGCTCGTAATATGGTAATGATTTTGCATTAATCTTTACAGTTGCTCCAGCTTTAGGAATATAAATTGGGCCCATATTATCTTGGCTCCATTGATTTTCTTTTATATGAGGAAAAATACCAACATCAGTTCTATAATTTACTTTTTTTAGAGATACTGTAGAAGGAAGTTTTTTTAGTTGGGTAAACTCTTCTTCAGTTAAATTAATATTTATTTTGTTAGCCACATTGGTCATTTTTAAGCGGCTAGCTAACCCTTGAGAAATACGTCCTGCAACTTCTGTATATAAAGAGTCTGAATCTATTTTAGATAGGTCTGCACTTTTTTCAAAAGCTTCCTGAATCTTAGGGTTGTTCCAATATTCATTTAAAATCTTATATACATTCGTTCTATCTTTATTGATTAAAAACTTTGGAAAGTTATTTATATCAATTGTAGATTTTGCTTCGTAAGTATAGTAAAATTGAATTTTTGCTCTGTATGGTAATTTATTTTTTTGTCCGTTAATATATACGTAACCATCTTTAATTTCTAAAGAATCTCCAGCAATACCAACACTACGCTTTACATAATTGGTTTTTTTATCTACTGGTTTGTATGTAAATTTACCAGAATGATCTCCCCACATGGTTGCTAAAGTATCTGCAGGCCAATTGAAACAAACAATATCGTTGTTTTTAATTTGCTGTAAACCAGGTAAACGTGTATATGGTAATTGTGGACTTTTTAAGTAAGAAGCAATTCCTGTAAATGGTATAGAATCATGTACCATTGGTGCAGCGATTACTGTAGATGGAACTCTAGCTCCATAATGAAACTTACTTACAAAAAGATAATCTCCTACCAATAAAGACTTTTCTAAAGAAGAAGTTGGTATGGTAAAAGGTTGCATAAAATAAGTGTGTACCAAAGTTGCCGCAATAATTGCAAAAGCAATAGAACTAACCCATTCACCTAGTTCAGAACGTGGTTTTAAGCTTCTTTCTGCATTGTACTTTGCTTCTGTAGCATAATTGATGTAAAAAATATACAGACCTAAAGTAACAATAACTAATAACGAATCTAATTTTTTATAGAAACCAAAAGTTCTAATAGTTTCAATCCAAATAACAGGAAACATTAATAGGTTTACAATTGGTATAAATAATAAGATTATCCACCATTTTGGTCTATTTATAATTGGCATTAAAATAATTCCGTTGTAGACAGGCACTGCAGCTTCCCATGCTTTTCTACCCGCTTTAACATATAATTTCCAAGTACCTAAAAAATGAATTACTTGTATTGCTAAAAAAAAGATAAACCACTCTATATAAGTCATAATAGTACTATTTATTGTCTGTTCAATCGCAGTTGAGAACTTGATGTTTCATAATAAAAAAATAAACCTCTCAACTGCGATTGAGGGGTTACTTATATTTTTATTAGTAGTTTTATTATTAATTTGTTACAGTCTTTAACGGATGTTTAACACATCTTTCATAGAGAAAACTCCTTGTTTTCCTACAATCCATTCAGCTGCTACAACGGCACCTAAAGCAAAGCCTTTTCTACTGTGTGCAGTATGTTTTATTTCTATAGAATCTACTTCAGAATCATACCAAACGGTGTGAGTTCCTGGAACTTCAGGAATTCTTTTTGCAACAATTGGAATGTTTTCTTCGGATGTTTTTTCGTCTAACTCCCAATTATTTTTAGAAGAATTTTCTATGATTCCTTCCGCCAAAGTAATTGCGGTTCCACTTGGTGCATCTAATTTTTTTGTATGATGAATTTCTTCCATAGAAATATTATAATCTTCTAAAGAGCTCATCATTTTTGCCAATTGTTTGTTCAATTCAAAAAAGATATTTACTCCCAAACTAAAATTAGAAGCATAAATAAATGCGCTGTTTTTTTCTTTACAAAGTGCAACGGCATCATTGTATTTGTCTAACCAACCGGTAGTTCCAGAAATTACAGGAACATTATTGTTAATACAGTCGCTAATATTATTGTAAGCAGAAGTAGGTACACTAAAATCGATAGCAACATCAGCTAGTGTAATATCAATTACATCATCTACGTCTTTTTTTATTACGATTTCATGTCCGCGAGATAAAGCAATTTTTTCAATTTCTTTCCCCATTCTTCCATAACCTAATAGTGCAATCTTCATTTTAAAAATTATATTTAATTGTTAGACCTACTTTTGGAGCTTCAAAATAAGTAGGATCGTTAATAAAAGTAGGTTTAAACGATAAATCATCATCTGTATTAAATTGTAATAAATGTGCATTAACACTTGCTTCTACAATTTGTAATACATAGAGTATAACGGTTGTTAACAAAGACATATCTCTATTTTCGCTTAACTGTTCTTGTGCTCTTTCTAAAGTTTCTAAAGAAAGTATTTCTAGACCATTCACCGTAAATTCGTCTACTAAATTATTTTTTCTAAGTTTGTAGGCAGTTCTGTATCTGTGGTATTCTTTATTATTGTCTAAATAAAAATAAATACTTGTACCCATAGCAGCCCAAACAATTGGTGCTTTCCAATATTTTTTATTATAAACCTGACCCATTCCTGGAAATATAGCAGAGTAAAATGCGGCCTTAGACGGTGCTAATGCATCGTAAACGCCTCCTTTTTCAATTTTTATATCTCCTTTTATTTTTAAATCTTTCACATTCACAGAATCTTTCTGTCCAAAAATAGAGGCAGAAATAAATGCAAGGAATAAAACAAATATTATTTTTTTAATAGACACTTATTTTAATAAGTTTTTGATGCGGTTAAAATCTTCTTCAGAATGAAAAGGAATAGAAATTTTTCCTTTACCATTAGTACTAACAGTAACGTCTATTTTATGCCCAAAGTATTCACTAATATCTTTAACACTACTTTTAATGTAGTTAGGTACTGGTTTCTTTTTTGGTTTTGCAATAGCGCCAGATTTTAAGCTTTTTACTAAATCTTCTGTTTGTCTTACAGATAATTTATCTCTTAAAATTTTCTCGTAAATAGCTAATTGATCTTCTGTATTTTCTACATTAATCATAGCACGACCATGTCCCATAGAAATAAAACCATCTCGCATACCTGTTTGTAAGATTGGATCTAATTTTAATAAACGTAGATAATTGGTTACCGTAGAACGTTTTTTACCAACTCTTGTACTTAATTCTTCTTGCGTTAATTGAATTTCATCTATTAAGCGCTGGTAAGATAAAGCAACTTCTATTGGGTCTAAATTTTTACGTTGAATGTTTTCTACCAATGCCATTTCTAGCATTTCTTGGTCATTGGCAAGTCTTATATATGCCGGTACTGTTTTGTTTCCAATTAATTTAGAGGCTCTAAAACGACGCTCACCAGATACTAATTGAAATTTATTTCCTTCTAATTTTCTAACTGTAATTGGCTGAATTACTCCTAATTCTTTTATAGAATTTGCTAGTTCTCTTAATGCTTCTTCGTCAAAATAAGTTCTAGGTTGAAACGGATTTACATCAATTAAATCTAATTCTATTTCAATGATACTTCCAACAAGTTTGTCAGCATTTTTATCTGATGCAGAAATTACGTTAGAAGATTCTTGCAATAAAGCAGATAATCCTCGTCCTAAAGCTTGTTTCTTGGTTGCTTTTGCCATTTTACGAATTCTTTTTTAATAATTCTTGTGCCAAATTTAAGTAATTTACGGCACCTTTACTGGTTGCATCGTAAGCAATAATACTTTCTCCGTAACTTGGTGCTTCTCCTAAACGGGTATTTCTTCTAATTATAGTATCAAAAACCATACTAGAAAAATGTTTTCTAACTTCATCAACGACTTGATTAGAAAGACGTAAACGAGAATCGAACATGGTTAAAAGTAAGCCTTCTATATCTAAATCTGAATTATGAATATTTTGTACACTTTTAATTGTATTTAGTAGTTTTCCTAATCCTTCTAGCGCAAAATATTCACACTGAATAGGAATTATTACAGAATCTGCAGCAACTAAAGAGTTTAAAGTAATTAAACCTAATGATGGAGCGCAATCTATTAAAATATAATCGTAATCTTCTTTTAGATCGACTAACGCTTTTTTTAACATATACTCTCTATCTTCTTTGTCTACCAATTCTATTTCAATAGCAACTAAATCTATATGTGCAGGTATAATATCTACATTTGGAGAGTCTGTTTTAACAATTGCGTCTTTTGCAGAAACAGAATGTTCTAAAACTTGATAGGTTCCATATTCTACAGTTTCAACATCAATACCTAAACCAGACGAAGCATTTGCTTGCGGATCTGCATCAATTAACAAAACTTTTTTCTCTAAAACACCTAAAGAAGCAGCTAAATTTATGCTTGTAGTTGTTTTACCAACACCCCCTTTTTGATTTGCAATAGCAATTATTTTACCCATTATAAAAGTTTAGTTTATAGGTAGTAAAATTACGTTTTTTTCTGTCTTTAGAAAATGAAAGATGTTAACAAAAAGATAAAACTGTAAATTTCTGTATTTCAGTTATTTGTGTTTATTTTTATTGACTTTTTAAACAAATTCAAGCAAAAAAAAACCGAAGCGTAAACTTCGGTTTCTAACAGGTGATATTGTACTATTTCTTTGGAATGTTCTTTAATATAGCTACTAAAAATTTCCAGAATTTTTGTGTTGATGAAATAGATGCTTTTTCGTCTGGAGAATGTGCTCCTCTTATAGTTGGTCCAAAAGAAACCATATCCATTTCTGGGTAATTCTGACCTAAAATACCACATTCTAAACCAGCATGACAAGCTGCTACATCTGCTTTTTCACCATGTAGTGTTTCATATAAATTAGAAACTACATCTAAAATTGCTGAATTTACATTCGGTTGCCATCCTGGGTATTCACCAGATAGATCTACATCAAAACCAGATAATTCAAAAGCAGATTTTAAAGAATTTGCCAAATCTAGTTTGTTACTTTCTGATGATGATCGTGTTAAACAACCAATTTTTATGCTTCCGTCTTTTACAATTACTCTGGCAATGTTATTAGAGGTTTCTACCAATCCTTTAATATCCGGACTCATTCTATAAACTCCGTTATGAGCAGCGTAAATAGACTTTAATAAACCTTCTTGAACGCCCAATTCCATAATTTTATTTGGAAGTGTAATTTCTTGAATGTCAACTGTTAAGTTAGGTTCTATTGTTGAGAACTCTTCTTTTATATTGTTGATAAGTAAATTGGTTTCTAAAAGAAAAGCTTCTTTAGAAATGATGTCTACAGTTACAATTGCAGTACTTTCTCTAGGAATTGCATTACGTAAACTACCTCCATTTATTTCAGAAATTTGTAAACCAAAATTGGTAAAACCATCAAATAATAAACGGTTCATAATTTTGTTTGCGTTTCCTAATTCTTTAATGATATCCATTCCTGAATGTCCGCCATTTAAACCTTTTACAGTAATTGAATAAGCTGTAGCATTTTCAGAAACTTCTTCTTCTGCATAGCTTCTTGTTGCTGTAACATCTACACCACCAGCACAACCCATACCAATTTCATCATCTTCTTCTGTGTCTAAGTTTAAAAGAATTTCTCCTTCTAAAATTCCACCTTCAAGTCCCATTGCACCAGTCATACCAGTTTCTTCATCAATTGTAAAAAGCGCTTCTAGGTTTGGGTGTTCAATATCTTCAGAAGAAAAAATAGCCATAATTGCAGCAACACCTAAGCCGTTATCTGCACCTAATGTTGTTCCGTCTGCAGTAACCCAATCACCTTCAATTAGCATTTTAATACCTTCCTTATCAAAATCGAAATCAGTAGCTGAATTTTTTTGATGAACCATATCTAAATGACTCTGTAAAACAACAGTTTTTCTGTTTTCTAAACCTTTTGTAGCTGGTTTTTTAATAATTACATTTCCAACTTTATCTACAAAAGTTTCCAGGTTTAATTTCTTACCAAAATCTACCATGAACTGAATTACACGTTCTTCTTTTTTAGAAGGACGCGGCACTGCATTTAAATCTGCAAAGTGATTCCAAACAATTTTAGGTTCTAAATTTCTTACTGCTTTACTCATTTTTTTGATTTTTATTATGAATTTTAAAGGCGTTTTAAAGCCTTTAAAAAGTTTAATTCTAGCTAGTAAAATTACAATATTTCTACTATAGTTTCTGTTAAGTCTTTTCTAACTTTTGTTAAATCTTTCATGTAGCAATCATCGGCTCTAAAACCAACGGGAAGTACTAATACAGATTGTAAATTTTGAGCGGTTAAATTCAGAATTTCATCATATTTTTCAGGAATAAAGCCTTCCATAGGGCAAGCATCTATTTTTTCTACTGCACAAACGGTCATTAAATTACCAAGTGCAATATAGGCTTGGTTTTTATTCCATACGGTTAATTCTTCTTGCGTTTTTTTCTCAATATCTGCTGTTAGAAATTCTTTAAAAGGCTTTATAACCTCACTAGGTGTGTTTCTTATTTTCTGTACCAAACTAAAGTAATTTTCTACTTCTAAGCTTGTGTAATTTTTAGGAATACAGATAACTAATACGTGAGAAGCATCTAATATTTGAGCTTGGTTCCAAGAATGCGTAACTAAGTTTTTTTGAACTTCTTTGTTTTTAATTACCACTAACTTTAAAGGTTGTAATCCGTAAGAACTAGCTGTTAAGTTAAAAGCTTCTTTTAAGGTGTTTATTTGAGTCTCTGAAAGTTGTTTTTCTGAATCAAATTTTTTAACAGCATAACGCCATTTTAAACTATCTATAATATTCATTTATCTTAATTAGGTTGCAAAAATAGTTCATTCTTTTTGATGAACTCTGTTCAAGTGATTATAAATATAAATAAAGGTATAAATGATTTTTTGTATCTTGAAAACAAAAAAAAAGATTATGAATGAGGATTTTCTTCATTATGTATGGAAATATCAATTGTTTTCTGTTCACTATTTAAAGACAACTTCTGAGGAAGATGTTGTTGTTTTAAAAGTAGGAACACATAATTACAACTCAGGTCCAGATTTTTTGAATGCCCAACTTAAAATTGATGACCAATTATGGGTTGGCAATGTAGAGATTCATTTAAAATCGTCTGATTGGTATGCACATCACCATGAAATTGATGAGAATTATGATGCCGTTATTTTACATCTAGTTTGGGAAGATGATGCAACTGTTTATATGAAAAATAACAAACCGTTGCCTGTTTTAGTTTTAAAAGATTTTGTGTTTGCTACTGCTTTAAATAATTATCGAAATTTATTTTCGGCCAAACAAAATTGGATTCCTTGTGAAAAAGAAATTAGTACTGTAGATAATTTTACTATTGATAATTGGAAAGAACGTTTATTTTTTGAACGCTTAGAACGAAAATCTATTGAAATAAATAGGGTTTTGTCAGACAATCAAAATGACTTTGAAGCAGTTCTATTTCAGTTATTAGCCAAAAACTTTGGCTTAAAAGTAAATGGAGAAGTCTTTTTTAGCTTATCAAAATCTTTTGATTTTTCGATTCTCAGAAAAGTAAGTTTAGATGAAACTCAATTAGCTGCTTTGTTATTTGGACAAGCAGGTTTTTTAGAGGAGGTTGTTGAAGACGATTATCATCAGCAATTAAAAACCGCGTACAACTATTTGCAACATAAATACAACTTAGAACCGATAGCAAAAGTGCAGTTTTCATTTTTTAGAATGCGACCGCCAAATTTTCCTACCATTCGTATTGCACAGTTAATTACTTTGTATCATTTACATCAAAATTTATTTTCTAAAATGATGCAAATAGAAACCTTAAAGGGATTTTACGACTTGTTTGAAATTGATGTACATCCTTTTTGGAAAACACATTATACGTTTGATAAGGTATCTAAAACATCACCTAAAAAGTTAACAAAGTCCTTTGTAGATTTATTATTGATCAACACTATTATTCCACTAAAGTTTTTATATCAAAAAAATAGGGGGGAAGTAAATGAAATGGGGTTTTTATCGATTCTAAAAAAAATAAAACCAGAAAAGAATAGTATTATTTCTAAGTTTAATGAAATTAAGATTCAATCTAAAAATGCTTATGAAACACAAGCTTTATTAGAGCTTAAAAACAACTATTGCGCAAAGAAACGATGTTTACAGTGCGCAATAGGAGTTCGGTTGTTAAGTGAAAAATAATGTTATTTCTTAGGATTTAAGATTTCATTAATTTTAGCATAACAATCTTTATAATGATATTTTGTAATTGTGTTTATAGCTCTTTTACTTGCTGTATTTACTTGGTATTTTAAAGCTTCTAATTCTCCTCTTATTATAGAAGAGATGTCATTATTCTTAGATTCTTCATTAATCATTAAATTCTTCATTTTTTCAATAAATGATTTTTGAAGAGTTCTTCTTTGTAAGTCAACATTTTTAGTTGCATTTGTTTCAGAAAAAACACCTTTTCTTAAATCTTTAATCATGTCTGATGCTGCATAAAATTCATTTTGAATTACTTCTGCTTCTATCATTCTATTTAAAGTACGGTAATTTAATAAAGTACTTAAAAATCTATTTTGATAACTACCTAATTTTTTAGTGTAATCAGTTTCTTCAATCTTGTTTAAAATGTCTTTATCTAGTAACCAATATTGTGTTTTAAAAACATTTGTTTGTAACCAAACCATTGATTCTTTTTGTTTTGCTTTTGTAACAGGAACATAAATATCGCCAGATTGAGATGGTTTTTTGTTAAACTCGTAAACACCACCAATATTACCAACAACGTGTCCAGAATATCTTCCCCAAACGCTTAATAATTCTCCGTATAATTCACTTAAATCTTCGTAATTATTTGTTTGATCTGATGTCCAATTTGGAAGGTTTTTAGCTACAATTTTTAAGTTTTTAACTCCGTAAGTGCTTGCTTTTACTTGGTCGTTACCAATTCCTTCAGTTTGTGCAGAAGGATCAAAACGTTGTCCACCAAATCTATAAATTGGGTTATCTGCTTTATCTTCAATCCATTTATCTAAAGTTTTTACTTCGTCCTCTGGAGTATTTGCATTTGGCACAACTCTGTATCCCCAATTAATTGCATAATGGTCATAAGGACCTAATTGTCTTATAAAGCGGATGTTTTTATCACCAGGTTGTGCAATGTAATTGTAACGAGCATAATCCATAATGGTTGCTGCAATTCCGTTTTTCTGAGTAAAACTTCCAGAACGTAAAGAGTCTACAGGGTAGGCGTAACTTGCAGCCATATTATGAGGTAAACCTAAAGCATGACCAACTTCGTGAGAAATTACCATACGCATCATTTCTCCAATATCTTCTGCAGGCGTGTCTAAAGTTCTTGCAGACGGATTTGCTGCTCCTGTTTCTAATAAATACCTGTTTCTGTAAGAGCGTAAGTGGTTGTGATACCAAATAATATCACTTTCTAATATTTCTCCAGATCTTGGATCTGCAACACTTGGTCCGGTTGCATTTCTTGTGGTACTTGCTACGTATCTAATTGAAGAATAACGAGCATCTTCCATACTAAACTCTGGGTCTTCTTCTTTTGTTGGAGGCATTTTTGCTGTAATGGCATTTTTAAAACCTGCCGTTTCAAAAACTTTTGCCCAATCATCAACTCCTTGCTTTATGTATTTTCTTAGTTTTTCTGGCGTTGCAGGATCTAAGTAATAAACAATTTGTTTTTTTGGTTCTACTAATTCTCCACGGTTATATGCTTCAACATCTTTAGGTTCTAACCTCCAACGTTTAATATATCTTTTACTATCAGCTTTTAAAGCTTCTGAACTATAATCTACATTTTCTAGAGAAAAATAACCAACTCTTTTGTCTGAAATTCTAGGCATCATTGGTTTTTCTGGAAGTAAAATCATAGATTGATTCACACGCATTGTAATGGTGTTTGTATTTTGATTGCTTGGTGGAGCATCTGCATCAAATGTAAAATTCTGAACGACTTCTACATTTGTAGGGTAACTTTTAATGCTGCTAACAAAACTTCTATCTGCATCTAATCTTTTTACTTTATATGTTTTTCTAAATCTTGAAGATAATCCTGAGATTGCTTTTACATCAGAAGAAAAGAATTTAGTAACATCAACTATGACAGAAGTAGAATCTGCATTTTGAGTTTTAATATCAAAAGAGTAAATAATTGGTTCTAAATTATTAGCTTCTACAGATTTAAAAATCGGTAAAGAATCGTTTGCAACGGCGTTGTAAGATTTTACTTTTAATAAAACTTTATTTTTATATTTTTCCCAAACAACAACTTGTGTGTTAATTTTAGAACCTGCATTTACATAACCACCACCCAAGCCAGCAGGTATGTCTTTTAGTCTAGTAACTAATAACATTTCTTTACCCAAGTAAGATTTAGGGATTTCGTAGATAAATGTATCTTTATTAAAATGAACTTTAAATAAACCTTCATCAGTTTTTGTATCTTTATTTACAAAATCTGAATATTTTGGTATTTTTGATTTAGTTGTTTTAGCTTCTGAATTTTCTTTCTTTTTATCTTTTGATTTTCGTTGAGCTTCAAGAGAATTAGAAATCGTAAAAAGAGAGAGTAATAATAAAAGTAGTGTTTTTTTCATATTAGAGTTTAATGATGTGTAAGGCACTAAATTACTTAAATGTGCTTGTTATTTTCTTAACATTTTCTTATAGTTATGTTAAAAAAAAAGCCCAAAAAAATAGTTTTTTTGGGCTTAATAGAATTTATGTATTGTATTTTAATACAGACTTTTATATTTATTAGGATTCGCTTCATTCATGATTTCATAGATTTTTTCATAAATATCTTCTGCAGATGGTTTAGAAAAATAATCTCCATCTGTACCATAAGCTGTTCTGTGTTCTTTGGCTGTTAAGGTAGCGGGTTTACTATCTAAAAACATGTATCCATTTTGCTTTTCTACGATTTCTTGTAGAAGATAAGCAGAAGCTCCACCAGGTAAATCTTCATCAATGATTAACAATTTATTCGTTTTTTGTAAACTTTTTACACAATCATGATTCAAGTCAAAAGGCAATAAACTTTGTGCATCTATAATTTCTATATTAATATCTGCTTGTAGTAATTCTTTTGCAACTTCTTCTACAATTCTTAAGGTAGATCCGTAAGAAACAACAGTTAAATCTGTACCTTCTTTTACTGTTTCTACAACACCTATTTGTGTTTTGTAATCACCTAAATTTACAGGTAATTCTTCTTTTAATCGGTAGCCATTTAAACATTCAATCACTAATGCCGGTTCATCTCCTTCTAGTAAGGTGTTGTAAAAACCAGCTGCTTTTGTCATGTTTCTAGGTACTAAAACATGAATACCTCTAACATTATTTATAATTCCTCCCATTGGAGAACCTGCATGCCAAATACCTTCTAGTCTGTGGCCACGTGTTCTAATAATTAAAGGCGCTTTTTGTTTACCGAAAGTTCTATAATGTAACGTTGCTAAATCGTCGCTCATTATTTGTAAAGCGTACAGTAGGTAATCTAGATATTGTATTTCTGCAATAGGGCGTAAGCCACGCATTGCTAAACCAATACCTTGGCCAATAATTGTAGCTTCTCTAATACCTGTATCTGCAACTCTTATTTCACCATATTTTTCTTGAAGCCCTTCTAGTCCTTGGTTTACATCACCAATAAAACCAGCATCTTCACCAAAAATAATTACTTCTGGATGTTTTTTAAGAATAGCATCAAAGTTATCTCTCATAATTATTCGTGCATCTACTAATGTTTTACTATCAGAATATATAGGCTTCTTTTCAGAAACGTTTAATGCACTAAGGTTTGACTCACTATGTAAGTATGAAGAAAATTTTTCAGAAGCACTTTTTATTGCGTTTTTTATAAAATTTTGTAGTAATATTTTTTCAGCAAAGTTTTCATCACTTAAATATCGTAATGTTTTTCTAGTGGTAGATAAAACATCTTTTCTACTAGGTTCTACAATAGAAATTAAATCTTTTTTATGTTTATTGATAAAACTACTGTTTTTACTTTTTTCAGCAACCTTGTCTAATAATTGGCAAGCAGTATTTACTTCTGTTTTTATATCATTAATAAAAGCGTTCCAAGCATTTCTTTTTGCACTTAAAACTTCTTTTTTTGCTTCTTTTTCTAAAATAATAAGATCTTCTTCAGATTCTACAAAGCGTAAAGTTTCTCCCGTTTCAGTTTCTAATTCGAAGTCTAAAATCCAGTTTCGCATTTTTGTAATACAATCGTGATCTTTCTCCCAATTTAATCTTTTTTTATCTTTATACCTTTCGTGAGATCCAGAAGTAGAATGGCCTTGTGGCTGTGTTAATTCTTTTACGTGAATTAAAACAGGAACGTGTTCTTCTCTGGCAATTTTTGCAGCTTTGCTATATATGTCAACAAGTTGAACATAATCCCAACCATTTACAACAAATATCTCGTAACCAGCTTTGTTGTGTTCTCTCTGAAATCCTTTTAAAATTTCTGAAATGCTTTCTTTTGTAGTTTGATGTTTCGCATGTACAGAAATTCCGTATTCATCATCCCAAACACTCATTACCATTGGTACTTGTAAAACACCTGCTGCATTTATAGTTTCAAAAAATAAACCTTCACTAGTACTAGCATTACCAATAGTACCCCAAGCAACTTCGTTTCCGTTTATAGAAAATTTAGATTTATGTTGTACGCTTTTTTCTGTTCTATATATTTTAGAGGCTTGTGCTAAACCTAATAAACGTGGCATTTGACCTGCTGTAGGAGAAATGTCTGCACTAGAGTTGTATTGTTTTGTTAAGTTTTTCCAGCTGCCGTCTTCGTTTAAACTGTGTGTTGTAAAGTGACCACCCATTTGTCTTCCTGCAGACATAGGTTCTGCTTTAATATCTGTGTGAGCATATAAACCAGCAAAGAATTGTTGTGGAGTTAACTCTCCAATAGCCATCATAAAAGTTTGATCTCTATAATAACCAGATCTAAAATCGCCCAACTTAAAAGCTTTAGCCATTGCTAGTTGCGGCACTTCTTTTCCGTCACCAAAAATCCCGAATTTAGCTTTACCTGTTAAAACTTCTCTACGTCCTAATAAACTACACTCTCTACTAATTTTAGCTATTTTATAATCATTTAAAACTTCTGTTTTAAAGTCTTTAAAAGATAGTTTTTGTTTATTATCTATAGGTGTTTCTTGCAACATTTTTATGAGCTTTTGTGTGTGTTACAAAGATAGTTTTTTTAGTTGATATTTAAAAATTTATATATTTATTAAGAATTATGTAAAATTATTAAGGATTATGTTGTTTTTGTTGAAAATATTTTAATAAAAACAAAACCTGTACTCATTGTTGTTAATTTATAGAAATAGATATTTTAGAAAGCTCTAAAAAAAATAAGATACAGATAAAGAGAAGTTTGTTTTTAGAGTGTAAAATTAATAATTCTTCTTGTCCTTTTTTAAAATAGAGGTGCTTTAGTTATAAAGAAGTGATTGATATTAATAGCAATTTTTTTAAGTTTAATATTTTTAAAACTCTTAAAATTAAGCTCATTTATTAACTTATACTTTTCTAAGTAGAAGCAATATTTTTTTATACGGTGTTAATAATGAGTGTTCTAAATTATTTTAGGGCGTAAAATTATGGCAGGTAAGTCTATAAAAAACCTCTCTTAAAAAAGTTGTAAATAGATTTTACATCTGCAGATAAAGAGAATCTTATTTTTTCTGGATACGCATTCTGAGATATTTCCCAACCATTGTTAGAATATAAAGGAAAGTAAATTTCGAAAATTTCATGTACAAAATTAAAACGAATTCCGTTTTCGTAGGCAAAATACAGCGGATGATTTTTATTTTTTAAGAAAGCCACATCATTATAAACTTCTATCCATCTCCATAAACCGATGCTAGAATTATTAGAAACCATAAATTGATTTGCAAACCGTGTAGGTAATACAGATTTAAAACCACCTTCGGTGATGATATATTGTTGACTAAAAAAACCAGAACTTTCAGATCTACCTAAGTAATTTAATTGAAAAAGGTAGTCATTACTTCTATCTAAACCAAAACTAAAATAATCTCCTTCCGTTTTGTTGTTAAGGAATACACCTGCAAAAAATCTAAAATCTAACTGTGTGTCTGTTGTTGTTAAGGTTCTAAACCTAAGATCTAATGATGCTTTAGAGAATTTTTTAGCAAACTCAGTACTAAAACTGTATCTAAATTCTTTAATGATATCTGGGTTAGAGTAATTGTAACTTAGACTAAGAATGCTATAATTATCTTGGTCTGTTTTTATAGCATTAGGCGCAATTTCTTTATCTATATGAATTAATTTTGCTCTTAAAGACTCTGATGAAATATCTCTTAATGTTTTTCTTTTAAAAGTAATGTCTACATAAGGAACAAGAGATTTATACGATAAATTAGGTGCGTAATCAGAGGTGCCTCCAGACAAACCGTAAGCTACTTTGTAGATTTTTGTTTTTTCAAAAAACTGATTATAAAGCAAAGAAAAACTACCTATAAGTGTTTTACTTTTTGTAGCATAATAAGGAGATATTTTAAAATCAAAATTTCTTTTTATCAGTGGTTTGTTGTGTAATTTTACACCAAGAATTAAACCATTGTAAAAATTATAATTTGCGTCAGGTTGGTAAAAAACTTGATTGTAATTTGGACTGCTTATGTCTTTTAAAAATGAGAATTTTAAAGGTTTATTAAGAATTTTTTTGTCAACCTTTTTCCAGTTATTTAAAGTATTTAATTCTGGATATAGGTTTTCATAATTTAACACAAAAGTGTCGTAGTCTCCTTTTTTAAATTTTACGGTTTTAGTGCTATCAACATCAGCTATCCATTTTTTTAATATAATTTCTTTATCTTTTATTGCATAAAGAGCCAAAGGAGTAGTAATATTTCTTTTGTTTTTAATGGTTACAGAGATGCTATCTTTTTCTTTTGTTATACTTTCAATTTTATGATCTATTTTTTTATTGGTCTTTACAAAATCATCAAAAAACCAGTCTAAATCTTTAGTAGTCTTAGAAGATAGTAATTGATTAAAATTAGTACTTCTTATAATTTTTAATTGGTTGTTTTGGTAGAACTCTTGTATTGTCTGGTTTAGAATGCTATCACCTAAATATCCTTTTAAAAAACGAAAACCTAGGCCAGCTTTGTACTTGCTTACAATTTTTCTATTAAAATTAGAAAGAGAGTCTGCGGAAGTATTTAATGCTTGGTCTAAAAATTTACGTGCTGTAAATTGGTATACAAAAGGATATTTATCATTAAAATCTAATTTAGAAATATTAAATCTTTTTAAAAACCAAGAGTTAGATACTTTACCTAAAAGTTTTACTTCTGGATAGTACTGCTCTACATATTCTATCATTAAATAGTTTTGTATTCCGTCCATTAACCAGTAATCTTTTCTTTTGTTTAAGAGTAAGGTGTTTTCTATATACCTTTTTGTAAGTGCCTTAAACATTGTAACATCCCATTTAAAAGTATCGGAAAATGGGCGTAAAAAATTAGGCAATTGATTTAAGCCATAGATTGGATTTTTACTTTGAGTTGTTTTATCAATAAAAATTTCTACATGAGGGTATTTTCCTAAATATTTTTGAATAAAAAGGAGTTCTCTATTTAAAATACTGGTTGTTAAATTGTAATCTAATTCTTTAGAGAAAACATCTGTATGTACAGTAACTGTTTTTGTGGTATAGGTTTTTAGTTGTTCGGTTTTGTTGATTCCAAGAATAATATCGGTTTTATTTTTTCCAATTAAATAGTAACTGTTTGTGTTTTCTTTTTTTGTTTTATATTGATATAAATTAGATTCTACAATTAAATCTTTAGGTACATCGATTTCTATTTTAAAATCAGTGCTTTTCTCATATAAATCATCTAAATTTAAATTACTCATTAATTGCCAACCATTGTCGTAAACAGCGGGTGTTAAATACCAATTTCTAAGGTGATAGCCTGTTTTTGTTTTACCATATTTTGTAAAACGAGCATTGGGTATTTTTACAATATAGGTTATAGATATAGTGATTTTTGAATTTGGATATAATGGCTTGTCAAGGTCTATTTCTATAATATCTGCCTGTTTGTCTAATTCTTTAAAATAGACGTTTTCAAAATCTACAGAAAGACTTTTTATGAGAGATGAGCCTAATTCTTCAGCTTTAGCAAAGTATAGATCTTTTCTAAAATCCTTAATAAATCTTTTAGATAACGGCGTTTTTCTGTCTCTATAGCTGTTTGCCCAATTATGAAGATAGACTTTAGTTAATATAGAGTCTGATTGGTTGTAGAAAATAATTTCTTGTTGAATTTTAAGCTCGTCTTTTTTGGTGTCTAATTTAGATTTTATGCTGATTGAATTCTGCTGCGAAAACACAAAAGAGGATGCTAAGAAGCAAATTAGTAATATGTAATAACGATTTTTCAATTAAATCTTTATTGGGTTAAATCAGGGTTTATATTATAATAGCCTATCTTACTATAAAAAAGACAGGCTATATAAAAGTGTAAATTAATATAATATTTTAGAAATTAGGTTTAAAATGATATTTATCGTAAAAATTATTAAGATGTTCAATAGCTTCTTCTGCGGTATCTACCAATCTAAAAAGATCTAAATCTTTTTCACTAATATTTCCTTCTTCTATAAGAGTATTTTTTATCCAATCTAATAAACCTCCCCAGAACTTTGTTCCTACTAAAATAATTGGAAAACGACCAATTTTATGGGTTTGTATTAGTGTAATAGCTTCAAAAAGCTCATCCATGGTACCAAAACCACCAGGCATTACAACAAAACCTTGCGAGTATTTTACAAACATTACTTTACGTACAAAAAAGTAATCGAAGTCTAAACTTTTTCCTTGGTCAATCCATGGGTTATCATGCTGTTCAAAAGGCAATTCAATATTTAATCCTACAGAACTTCCTTTTCCTCTATGAGCACCCTTATTCCCTGCTTCCATAATTCCTGGTCCACCACCAGTAATTACACCGTAACCGTTTTGAGTTAATTGAAAAGCAACTTCTTCTGCTAATTTATAATATGGATGATCTGGTTTTGTTCTTGCAGATCCAAAAATAGATACTGATGGTCCTATTTTACTTAAACGCTCGTAACCATCTACAAACTCTGCCATTATTTTAAAAATAGCCCAAGAATCATTTGTTTTTATCTCATTCCAGGTTTTTGTTTGTAATTTTTCTTTTATTTTTCTGTCATCACTTGTCATTATCTGTAATTTTTTAAAATTTATTTTTCTTTTAGAAAAAAAGAAAGCTTGCTAAAGTAGCTCTTTTTTAACATTATATAATGCTAAATGACTTAATTTTTAATTCAACTCTTTTTTAAGGAATTTAGCAGTATAGCTTGTTTTATGTTCTGCAACTTCTTCTGGTGTTCCTGTGCAAAGAATTTTCCCACCTTTTTTTCCGCCTTCCATACCAACATCTATAATGTAATCTGCTAATTTTACAACATCTAAATTGTGTTCTATAATTAAGACGGTATTTCCTTTATTGGCAAGTTTATTAAGAACATCCATAAGTACTCTAATATCTTCAAAATGAAGACCTGTTGTAGGTTCATCTAAAATATAAAAAGTGTTTCCGGTATCTCTTTTAGATAGTTCTGATGCTAATTTAATACGCTGCGCTTCTCCTCCAGAAAGTGTGGTAGATTGTTGCCCTAGAGTTATGTATCCTAAACCAACATCTTTAATGGTTTTTAATTTTCTGTGTATTTTTGGTATGAGTTCAAAGAAATTTGTAGCATCTTCAATAGTCATATTTAAAACATCAGAAATCGACTTTCCTTTATAACGAATCTCTAAAGTTTCTCTGTTAAAACGTTTTCCTTGGCAAGTTTCACATTCTACTTGTACGTCTGGTAAAAAGTTCATTTCAATCACACGTACTCCACCACCTTGGCAAGTTTCACATCTTCCACCTTTTACATTAAAAGAAAAACGACCAGGTTTATAACCACGAATTGCAGCTTCCGGAGTTTTTGCAAACAAACTTCTAATTTCACCAAAAGTACCTGTATAGGTTGCTGGGTTAGAACGTGGGGTTCTACCAATTGGAGATTGATCGATGTCTATTACTTTATCTACATGCTCTAAACCTTCAATTTTCTTATATGGCATCGGTTTTTTGACACCTCTATATATATGAGCGTTTAAAATAGGATATAAGGTTTCATTTATTAAGGTAGATTTTCCACTTCCAGAAACTCCTGTAACACAAATCATTTTTCCTAAAGGAAATTCTACAGAAACATTTTTTAAATTGTTACCTGTTGCTCCTTTTAGTTTGATAAACTTTCCATTTCCTTCACGACGTTTTTTAGGAACCGCAATTTCTTTTCTTCCTGTTAGATAGTCTGCCGTTAAGGTATTTTGTTTTTTTAACTCTTCAAAAGTGCCAGAACTTACTATTTCTCCACCATGTCTTCCTGCTCCAGGACCAATATCGAACACGAAATCGGCATGCTCCATCATATCTTTATCGTGCTCAACGACTAAAACAGAGTTACCAATATCTCTTAATTTAACTAACGAGTCTATTAATTTTTGATTGTCTCTTTGATGCAATCCAATACTTGGTTCATCTAAAATATAAAGAACACCAACTAATTGTGATCCTATTTGAGTTGCCAAACGGATTCTTTGTGCTTCTCCACCAGAAAGTGATTTAGAGGTTCTGTCTAACGTTAAGTAATCTAAACCAACATCTAATAAAAACTGAATTCTAGTTCTAATTTCTTTTAAAATTTCAGCAGCAATAATTAGTTGTTTTTTTGATAAACTTTTTTCAATATTTGCAAACCATTTAGCAAGTTCAGTAGCATCCATTTGTGCTAAGTCGCTAATGTTTTTGTCTATAATTTTAAAATGAAGCGCTTCTTTTTTTAATCTTTTTCCACCACAGGTAGAGCAAGAAACTTCATCCATAAAACCTTTTGCCCAACGTTTTATTGTCGTGCTTTCTGCACTGTCATATTGGTTTTCTATGAAAGAAATAATTCCTTCAAAATCTATTTTATAATTTCTTGTAACCCCAGCAGCTTTAGATTCAATTTCAAAAGATTCGTTACCGCCATTTAAAATTACGTCTAACGCTTCTTTTGGAATACTTTTTATTGGGTCTGTTAATTTGAATTGATAACGTTCTGCAATATTTTCTATCTGTTTAAAAATCCAACTACTTTTTTGTTCTCCTAAAGGAATTATTCCTCCTTTTTGTATGGAAATAGAGTTATCTGGAATTACTTTGTCTAGGTTAATTTCATTGGTAATTCCTAATCCGCTACATTTATCACATGCACCTTTTGGCGAATTAAAAGAAAAAGTATTAGGTTCTGGATTCGGATATGCAATACCCGATGTTGGGCACATTAATTCTCTACTAAAATAACGAGGTTCATTGTCATCAATGTCAATAACCATCATAATATTATTCCCAGAATATAAGGCCGTTTTTATGGTTTCTTCTAAACGTTTTTCTGCAGATTCATTAATTAAAAGTCTATCTATTACAACTTCTATATCATGCGTTTTATATCGGTCTAAACGCATTCCTTTTTCTATTTCTTTAATTTCTCCATCTACTCGAACACGTAAAAATCCTTGTTTAGAAATTTGCTCAAAAAGTTCTCTATAGTGTCCTTTTCTAGATTTTACCAAAGGTGCTAAAACAGCAATTTTTTTATCAGCAAAATCGGTTAAAATAAGTTGTCTTATTTGTTCATCAGAATAACTGACCATTTTTTCTCCAGTATTGTAGGAGTAAGCATCTGCAGCCCTTGCAAATAATAGCCTTAAAAAATCGTAAATTTCTGTAATGGTTCCAACGGTAGAGCGCGGACTTTTATTAGTTGTTTTCTGCTCTATGGATATTACTGGCGATAGGCCATCAATTTTATCAACATCTGGTCTTTCTAATCCACCTAAAAACTGACGTGCATAGGCAGAAAAAGTTTCAATATATCGCCTTTGTCCTTCTGCATAAATAGTGTCAAAAGCTAAAGAAGATTTTCCGCTTCCGCTTAAGCCAGTTATTACAACTAGTTTTTCACGAGGTATTTTTACATCAATATTTTTTAAGTTATGGACTCTTGCTCCATATACTTCTATATATTCTTGGTCTTTCAAATGAGATCTTTTTGGAAAAACGCAAAGTTAAAGAAACCAATTTTAATTTAAGGATGATTGTTTAACGCTTTTGATAGTAAACTTTTATAGTGAGCAGATTTAATAAATAACAGTAATTTAAAAAATGTTGTTATCAATTGATAAAATACTATATTGCATCTAAATTATTTTAACCTAAATGATAGATAATATTCGACATTTTTTTGAGAGAAATGGGTTTCATGTTTCGTCAAGATTAGCAGATAGAATAGGTATGAGAGCCTTAAATGTGCGTTTATTTTTTATTTATGTTACTTTTTTTACAGTAGGTTTGTCTTTTGGTTTTTATTTAACAATGGCATTTGTTTTTAAGCTTAAAGACATGATATATACTAAAAGAAGTTCTGTCTTCGACCTATAATATATGAAGATAACTGTATTAGAATCTAAAATTAATAAAACCTTATTTTTAGTTATTGCGATACTATCTTTAGGTACAATAGGGTATATGACGCTTTCTAATTACTCTTTTATAGACGCCTTGTATATGACGGTTATTACCGTTACTACTGTTGGTTTTGGAGAGTTAAGACCATTTTCTCCGGAAGAAAAAGTGTTTACAATATTTTTAATTTTAACAAGTATCACCGTTTTTGGATATGCCGTTTCTGCTTTTTCAGAATATTTAGTTAGCGGTAAATTATTTGAACAGTTTAAGCACAGAAAAGTGGAAAAGAAAATAGCAAGTTTAAAAGGGCATACTATTGTTTGTGGATATGGAAGAAATGGTAAACAAGCAATTTTAAAATTAAAAAATTATAATAAAGACTTTGTTGTTATTGAAAAAAGTAAAGAACGAATAGAAGTTTTAGATGCAGCTGGGGTTTTAAATATAAGTGGAGATGCAACTTTAGATGAAACTTTATTAAGAGCGGGTATAGAGAAAGCATCTTATTTAATTACTGCTTTACCTTCGGATGCTAATAACTTATTTGTAGTTTTAACGGTTAGCCAATTAAATAAAGGATGCAAGGTAATAAGTAGGGCTTCTAATGAGTCTTCTTATAGTAAGTTAAAAATTGCAGGAGCAAGTAATGTAATTATGCCAGATAAACTAGGGGGAGATCACATGGCTTCTTTAGTAACTACACCAGATGTTATTGAGTTTGTAGACCGGTTAACTATAGAAGGAGAAACTACTGCTAATTTAGAAGAAATAGCGGTAAATGATTTGCCAGAAAAATATATAAATAAGACACTCTTAGATTTAGATTTAAGAAAAAAAACGGGATGTACTGTTATCGGTTTTATAGACCCCAATAAAGAATATATTATAAATCCGGAAGCAGATTGCCTACTTATTAAAGGGTCTCATCTAATTGTCTTGGGGAGACCAAATCAAATAATTAAATTAAGAGAGTTGTTTTAGTTTAATAAAACTTTAAAAAAGAGCTTTAGGAATTTCATGGCTAAAATAAAATTCTAAAACAGATAAAATAAGAAATCTATTTATGGCTAAAGTTGTTATTACAGGAAGTAATGGATTGTTAGGTCAATCTTTATTAAATTTATTGCTTAAAGAAAAAGAAACTTACCAAGTTTTTGGATTTTCAAGAGGTGAAAATAGATGTGGAAGAAATGATTTTTCTTATGTTTCTATTGATATTACTGAAGAAGAAAATCTTAAAAAAGCACTATTAGAAATTCAGCCAGATTTTATTATTAATACAGCTGCCATGACGCAGGTTGATGACTGTGAAAACAAAAAGGACGCATGTGATTTGCTAAATGTAACGGTTGTAAAATGGTTGGCAGAAATATCAGCAGAACTAAATGCTCATTTAATTCATATTTCTACAGATTTTATTTTTGATGGAATACAAGGTAACTATAAAGAAACGGATATTGCAAATCCATTAAGTTATTACGGATCTTCGAAATTAAAATCTGAAGCACTTTTATTAGAATCAAGTATCAATTACACCATATTAAGAACTATTTTAGTCTATGGAAAAGTGTTTGACATGAGCCGAAGTAATATTGTACTATGGGTTAGAGAGATGTTAGAAAAGGGTAAAGAAATTACTATTGTAGACGATCAATTTAGAACACCAACTTATGTAGAGGATTTAGCCTTAGCTTGTAAGGTCTCTATGGATAAAAAAGCAACAGGTATTTTTAATATCTCATCAAATGAATTATTAAGTGTTTATGAAATTGCACAACAAATAGCAGTTGCTTTTAATTTAGATAAAAACTTAATTAAACCCATATCAACATCAACCTTAAATCAAACAGCAGCAAGACCTGGAAAAACGGGTTTCGATTTATCAAAAACAAATAAAGAACTAGAATTTTATCCAAAATCCTTTAAAGAAGATTTGCAAAGATTTAAAGAAATCTTATTATAAAATTTTCATTTATCGGTTAAAAGTTGTGAAAAGAGCAAATTTTTAGGATATTGCGGGTTACTAATTGAAAAAACAATAATTTTATATATTATGAAGAAACGAATTCTGTCAATGTTTTTATTGGCAATCCCCATGTTAACATTTGCACAAGAAAAAGGATTAGACCAACAAATAGATAAAGCTTTTGGAGATGCAACAGGTTGGTTTGTAAACCTTATCTTTTATCAAATCCCTTTTACAGAAACAATTAGTATTTATTGGGTTTTATTTCCACTTGTTTTTGGGGCAGTTTATTTTACATTTTACTTTAAGTTTATAAATTTTAGAGGTTTTTTTACATCTATAAACATTGTTAGAGGTAAATATGACGATTTAGAAGAAAGACAAAATCATAATGTAGAGATTTCTAAATCAAAATTTACAGATGAAGAAGATAATCCAGATACTATAAGAGTAGAAGGGCATGATGGAGAGGTTTCTCACTTTCAGGCATTAACTGCTGCATTGTCTGCAACTGTTGGTTTGGGTAATATTGCGGGAGTTGCAATTGCTGTTTCAATTGGTGGTGCAGGTGCTACTTTTTGGATGATTATTGCTGGGTTTCTAGGAATGGCATCTAAATTTGTAGAATGTACATTAGGTGTTAAATATAGAGATATAGAAGCAGATGGAACCGTTTATGGTGGTCCGATGTATTACTTAACAAAAGGATTAAAAAATAAAACCTTAGGTAAAATATTAGCAGGCTTATTTGCAATATTTGTTATTGGAGGTTCTTTTGGAGGAGGAAACATGTTTCAAGTAAATCAAGCTTTTCAATTAGTAGAAAGTATTACAACTCCAGTTGGAGGTGTTTCTATTTTACATGGTAAAGGTTGGTTATTTGGTTTGGTAATGGCTATACTAGTAGGTATTGTTATTATTGGAGGAATTAAAAAAATAGCAAAAGTTACCGATAAAATTGTACCTTTTATGGTGGCAATTTATGTAGCCGCTTCGTTGTTCGTGATTTTTGTAAATTATGATATGATTGGTGATGCTTTCGCACAAATTTTTAATGGAGCATTTAGCCCAGAGGGAATTGCAGGTGGAGCAGTAGGAGTACTGGTGCAAGGATTTAGAAGAGCTTGTTTTTCAAATGAAGCAGGTATTGGTTCTGCTTCCATAGCGCATTCTGCTGTAAAAACAAAATACGCAGCTAGTGAAGGTATGGTTGCATTATTAGAGCCATTTATAGATACAGTTGTAGTTTGTACAATGACAGCTTTGGTATTAATTATTACAGGTAATGTTGCTGCAGAAAACGCTTCTTTAAATGATGCACAGGCTATTTTATTAACCTCAGGAGCTTTTGAATCTGCTATTTCTTGGTTTCCGTATGTGTTAACAGTTGCAGTTGTATTATTTGCATTTAGCTCTATGATTTCTTGGTCTTATTATGGTTTTCAAGGTTGGGTGTTTTTATTCGGAAGGTCTAAAAAAATGGAATATACATATAAAATAATTTTCTGTATATTCGTAGTAATTGGTGCGGCAGCGAGTTTAGGTTCTGTAATTGGTTTCTCTGATGCAATGGTTTTTGCAATGATGGTTCCAAACATGATCGGTTTAATAATTCTTGCACCTAAAGTAAAAGAAGAACTAAATAAATATATGGCTGCTATAAAGTCTAGGACAGAAGCATAAATCACTTTTTATGAAAATATTAAAATCCCATTTCTGGTATCACAAAAGCCAAAGAAATGGGATTTTCTTTTTAATACTACTTATCCTTATCGTACAGTCGATAATTGTTTTTGGTAATTTTTCTTCGGATGACAAAATAGACCTCAATTCTAAACAGGTTTTAGCATTTCATCAACAAATAGACAGTTTACGAACGATTGAAATAGAAAATAGAAAGCCTAAAATTTATCCCTTTAATCCTAACTATATTACAGATAGTAAAGGAGAGCAATTAGGGATGTCTATAAAAGAAATAGACAGGTTATTAACGTTTAGAAAAACAAATAAATTTGTCAACTCAAAAAGTGAGTTTCAAAAAGTAACCCAAATTTCTGATTCATTATTACATAAAATTGCACCGTATTTTAAATTTCCAGATTGGGTTGTAAATCAAAATTTAAATTCTTCATTAAAAGGAGCAAAGCAATCTTATTATAAAAAGAAGGAAAAGAAAGTTTCTACTACTGATATCAATAAAGCAACTGCAGAAGATTTTAAAACGATTAATGGAATTGGAGATGCTTTCTCTGAACGAATTGTAAAGTATAGAACAAGATTACAAGGCTTTTCTATAGAAGATCAACTGAAAGAGGTTTGGGGTTTAGATAAAGAAGTTGCAAATAAAGTCTTATCAAAATTCACAATTGTTGATAAACCAATTATCAGCAAAATAAATGTAAATACAGCTACATTTAAAGAGCTTTTAAAGAATCCTTATATAGATTATACGCTTTGTAAAAAGATTTTTGAATATAGAGATGAAGTGGCCGAACTTCAAAATATTTCTGAATTAAAAAATATCAAAGATTTTCCTTTAGATAAATATGAGAGAATAGTCTTATATTTGGAGACTGAATAATAAACACAAACACATTTATTTGCTTATGAGCAGTATGTATTTTACTGAAGAGCACGAAGCTTTCCGTGCAAGTTTTAAAGAGTTTTTGAAAAAAGAAGTAATTCCTCATATAGATAAATGGGAAAAAGAAGGTAGTATAGAACGTTTTATTTGGAAGAAATTCGGAGAAATGGGCTATTTCGGTTTAAATACTCCAGAAGAGTTCGGAGGCTTAAATTTAGATCTATTTTATACAGTTATCTTCTTAGAAGAATTACAGAAAGTTAATTCAGGTGGTTTTGCAGCAGCAATGTGGGCACACGAATATTTAGCCATGACACATTTAGCTAAAGAAGGAGATGATTTTATTAAAAATAAATATTTAACACCAAGTATAGAAGGAAATATGATTGGTTGTATGTGTATCACCGAACCATTTGGCGGGTCAGATGTTGCGGGTATGCGCTCTACAGCAATTAAGCAAGGAGATACATATATTTTAAACGGTTCTAAAACCTTTATTACAAACGGAGTTTATTCAGATTATTTAATTGTAGCTGCAAAAACAGATCCTTCAGATAAGTATAAAGGAATTAGCATTTTTGTGGTAGATAGAGCATCAAAAGGACTTACAGCAACAAAGTTAGACAAGTTAGGTTGGAAAGCATCAGATACGGGAGAGATCGCGTTTGATAATGTAGAAATTCCTGCAGAAAATTTATTAGGAGACGAAGGGAAAGGTTTTCCTTATATTATGCAGCATTTTGCATTAGAAAGATTGGTAATGGGGGTAAATGCACATGCAAGAGCAGAATTTGCACTAGACTATGCTTTAACCTATATGCAAGAACGAATTGCTTTTGGTAAGTCTTTAGATAAATTTCAAGTATTAAGACATAAAATAGCAGAAATGGCAAGTAGAGTAGATATGTGTAAAGAATACAACTACTCAATTACAAAACGACTTAATGACGGACAATATGTGGTAAAAGAAGCAAGTATGTCTAAATTGCTCTCTACTAAAATGGCAGACGAAGTTATTTATGACGCACTGCAAATGTTAGGTGGTTATGGTTATATGGAAGATTATCCGATGGCACGTCTATTAAGAGATAGTAGATTAGGACCAATAGGAGGAGGAACCTCAGAAATCTTAAAAGAGATTATCGCAAAGATTGTAATTGATAAGAAAGAATATAAACCAGCAACATAAGGTTTCCAAAATACCCTGCAAGGTTTCCAAAACCTTGTAGGTATCAATTCAAAAATTTTAATTTTTGAATACACTGAACACTGAACACTGAACACTGAACACTGAACACTGAACACTGAACACTGAACACTGAACACTGAACACTGAACACTGAACACTGAACACTGAACACTGAACACTGAACACTGAACACTGAACACTGAACATTGAACACTGAACACTGAACACTGAACACTGAACACTGAACACTGAACACTGAACACTCTTTTTAAGGCGTTCCCAAAAGGTCGGGCTTTCACTACTCGCTTTTTTCGTACCTCAAAAGAGCTCAAACAAGCCGTTCAATCCCTAACGCAAAAACATATTTAAAATATATTGTAATAACTAATTGTCAATTCATAATTTGTAATTACATTTGCAATCCAAAAAATAAAAATAATAGTTTAAATACTATTCTAAAATATAAAGAGACTATGAAGGGAGGTGCCAACTTATGTTAATTATACCAATTAAAGAAGGAGAGAATATCGATAGAGCTTTAAAACGTTACAAGAGAAAATTTGATCGTACAAAAACGATGAAAAACTTGCGTGCAAGAAAGAACTTCACAAAACCTTCTGTAGCAAACAGAGCTCAAAGAATTAAAGCTTCTTACGTTCAGAGATTAAGAACACAAGAAGAAGTAGGTTAATGAAACTCAATTTTAATAAGTCTGTAAGACGAAATTAAAATTGTAAGTTGAATTAATCCCAATTTTTATTGGGATCTCTACTTAATTCTAAGAAATAAAACCCGTATTGAATCTTCAATACGGGTTTTTTGTGTTCAATTTTTTGTAATTTTACTTACACTTAATGCTAATAATTTGATTGATCCTTTTCTAGAATACCTGTCCTTAGAGAAAAAGTACTCTATACATACTATTACTGCTTATAAAAACGATTTAATCTCTTTTAGAGATTTTTTAGAGACAGCCTAT
The DNA here is from genome assembly GCF_019263805.1 of Polaribacter sp. NJDZ03. Taxonomy (NCBI): domain Bacteria; kingdom Pseudomonadati; phylum Bacteroidota; class Flavobacteriia; order Flavobacteriales; family Flavobacteriaceae; genus Polaribacter; species Polaribacter sp. NJDZ03. The sequence goes on along the minus strand of NZ_CP079195.1, from coordinate 1,485,388 downwards.
GATCAAGAAAGTTTATTAGAAGTGCATTATCCACAAATTAGAAGTTGGATTGTTTTTTTAGTAGATACTCAAATATCAAACAGAACCATTAATAGAAAGGTAAGTTCTTTAAAGTCTTTTTATAGATTTTCACAAAAAACAAAACAGATAGCATTAAATCCGCTTTCTAAACATAAAGCCTTAAAAACAGAAAAGAGAGTTCAGGTACCTTTTACTGCAAAAGAAATTAATGAGGTTATCAATCAAATAGAAAAAGAGGTAGATGTTACTTTTACTTCTATTAGAAATAAATTAATTGTAGAGTTATTTTATTCCACCGGTATTCGAAGAGCAGAGTTAATTAATATAAAAGAAAGAGACGTTAGTTTATCAGATAAAACGATAAAAGTATTGGGGAAAAGAAATAAAGAACGCTTTGTACCTTTATTAGATACTGTTATTCAAACATTAAAACGATATTTAAAATTTAAACAAGAATTTACAATTGGTTTAGATGAGCTTTTTATTACTGAAAAAGGAAATAAAATTTATGAAACTCTTGTTTACAGAATTATTAATACTTACTTTAGTCAAGTCTCTTCAAAGCAGAAAAAAAGCCCTCATATATTAAGGCATTCTTTTGCTACACATCTGTTAAATGAAGGCGCAGATATAAATTCAGTTAAAGAGTTGTTAGGGCATTCATCTTTAGCATCAACGCAAGTCTATACACAAAATAGTCTTACAGTTATTAAAAAAGTATATAACCAGGCTCACCCTAAGAGTCATAAAACACAGTAAAATATGAAAGTATTCACGCAATCAGTTAATTTTAATGCAGATAAGGAACTTATAGCATATGTAGATGAAAAGGTTTTATCATTAACTAAATTTCACGATAAGATAGTTGACGCAGAAGTTTTTTTAAAAGTGATCAATACTAGCGATAAAGAAAATAAAGTTACAGAAGTTAAGATAAATATACCTGGAAGTGAGCTTATCATAAAAAGAGAGGCAAAAACCTTTGAAGAGGGCGTTAATGCTGCTGTTGACAATTTAAAAAGACAGTTAAAAAGGTCTAAAGAAAAGCTTCGAGATTCTGTTAATTCATAAAAATGAAAAAAAAAGTAAAAAAACTTTAAAAAAAGTTTTGAAAACTGAAATAACTTCGTACATTTGCAATCCGTTAGAAATAGCGGATTGTTTTTTGCATCAAAAGCCGATGTAGCTCAGCTGGCTAGAGCAGCTGATTTGTAATCAGCAGGTCGTGGGTTCGAGTCCCTCCATCGGCTCAAAAACAATAAAATTGCGAAAGCAATTAAGTTCATTAAAATAGTAAATTAAAGGGGAGATACTCAAGCGGCCAACGAGGACGGACTGTAACTCCGTTGACTACGTCTTCGCAGGTTCGAATCCTGCTCTCCCCACAATTTACATGTTAACGCGAAAGTAGCTCAGTTGGTAGAGCGTCAGCCTTCCAAGCTGAATGTCGCCGGTTCGAACCCGGTCTTTCGCTCAAAATTATCAACAGGCCGGTGTAGCTCAGTTGGTAGAGCGCATCCTTGGTAGGGATGAGGTCGTGAGTTCAAATCTCATCGCTGGCTCATTTAAAGGGTATTTTTTACACATTATATATATTTAAACTAAGAATTAAAATTAATAAACATGGCAAAGGCAACTTTCGATCGTTCAAAACCACACCTTAACATAGGTACTATTGGACACGTAGATCACGGTAAAACAACTTTAACTGCTGCTATTACTAAAGTATTAGCTGATGCAGGATTTTCTGAAGCAAAATCTTTCGATCAGATTGATAATGCACCAGAAGAAAAAGAAAGAGGTATTACAATTAACACTTCTCACGTAGAGTATCAAACAGCTAATCGTCACTACGCGCACGTTGACTGTCCAGGTCACGCGGATTACGTAAAGAACATGGTAACTGGTGCTGCTCAAATGGACGGTGCTATTTTAGTTGTTGCTGCAACGGATGGACCAATGCCTCAAACTAGAGAGCATATCTTATTAGGTCGTCAGGTTGGTATTCCTCGTATGGTTGTATTCATGAATAAAGTGGATATGGTTGATGATGAAGAATTAATCGAATTAGTAGATATGGAAGTAAGAGAATTACTTTCTTTCTATGAATATGATGGTGATAATGGACCGGTAATTGCTGGATCTGCATTAGGTGCACTTAACGGTGAGCAAAAATGGGTTGATACTGTTTTAGAGTTAATGGAAGCAGTTGATAATTGGATCGAAGAGCCTTTAAGAGAAGTTGATAAGCCTTTCTTAATGCCAGTTGAGGATGTATTCTCTATTACTGGACGTGGTACTGTTGCAACTGGTCGTATTGAGACTGGTATTGCTAACACTGGAGATGTTGTAGATATTATTGGTATGGGAGCTGAGAAAATGACTTCTACTATTACTGGTATTGAAATGTTCCGTCAAATCTTAGATAGAGGTGAGGCTGGAGATAATGCAGGTATCTTATTAAGAGGTATTGCTAAAGAAGATATAAAAAGAGGAATGGTAATCTGTAAGCCAGGTTCTGTAACTCCTCATGGTAAATTTAAGGCAGAAGTTTATGTTCTTAAAAAAGAAGAAGGTGGACGTCATACTCCATTCCATAACAACTATCGTCCTCAGTTCTATGTAAGAACTACAGATGTTACTGGTACAATTAATTTACCTGATGGTGTTGAAATGGTTATGCCAGGAGATAACTTAACTATTACAGTAGATTTAATCCAACCAATTGCATTAAATATTGGTTTACGTTTTGCAATCCGTGAGGGTGGTAGAACTGTAGGAGCAGGTCAGGTTACTGAATTATTAGACTAATATTATTAGACTAATATTATTAGTTTTTAATAAATAAATTCTAAGGGTGTTCCGTTTCTAACGGAACGCCTTTAATATTGAATTAAAATACGGGCGTAGTTCAGCGGTAGAGCACTGGTCTCCAAAACCAGCTGTCGGGAGTTCGAATCTCTCCGCCCGTGCAATTAAAAATAAGAAAAATGAACTTTATACAATACATCAAAGATTCTTTTGACGAATTAAGCAATCACATGACGTGGGTAACTAAAGAAGAAGCTCAAAAAACTACAGTAACTGTTGCTGTTTTTACGATTGTATTTGCTTTAGCTGTAGCTGGTATAGATTATGTTTTTCAAACAGGATTAGATAACTTTTTTGGAATGTTTAAATCTAACTAATTATGGCAGCTGATTCAGTAATGAAGTGGTATGTTGTTAGAGCCATTGGAGGACAAGAAAATAAAGTAAAAGCTTACATAGAAACAGAAATTTCTAGAGTAGGATTATCAGATTATGTTAGTCAGGTAATTGTACCAACTGAAAAAGTTATTCAGATTAGAAATGGGAAAAAAGTAAACAGAGAAAGAGTATATTTTCCTGGTTATATTATGGTTGAAGCTAATCTATCTGGAGAAGTTCCTCACGTAATTAAAGGTATAACAGGTGTTATTGGTTTTTTAGGAGAAGTTAAAGGTGGTGAACCTGTTCCTATGCGTAAATCTGAAGTTAACAGAATGTTAGGTAAAGTTGACGAACTATCAATACAAGATGAAAATATTGCAATTCCTTTTAATATCGGTGAAACTGTAAAAGTTGTAGATGGTCCTTTTAATGGATTTGATGGAACTATTGAGAAAGTGAATGAAGAAAAGCGTAAGCTTGAAGTAATGGTGAAAATATTCGGAAGAAAAACACCATTGGAATTAAGTTATATGCAAGTAGAAAAAATATAATTGTTACACAAATATATATTGATATCGATTTATTTTTTGGCTTCCAACTAAGAATAAATCATTAAACATTTTTAAAATGGCAAAAGAAGTTAGTAAAGTAGTTAAGTTACAAGTAAAGGGAGGCGCAGCGAATCCATCGCCGCCGGTTGGACCTGCTTTAGGAGCTGCTGGTGTTAACATTATGGAGTTCTGTAAACAGTTTAATGCAAGAACGCAAGACAAACAAGGTAAAGTTTTACCTGTTGTTATTACTGTTTTCAAAGATAAATCATTCGATTTTCTTGTAAAGACTCCTCCTGCAGCAGTTCAGTTACTAGAAGCAGCCAAAATTAAAAAAGGTTCAGGAGAACCAAACAGGAAAAAAGTAGCATCAGTTACTTGGGATCAAATTAAAGTTATTGCAGAAGACAAAATGGTAGATTTAAATGCCTTTGAAATTTCTTCAGCAATGCGTATGATTGCAGGTACAGCTCGTTCTATGGGATTAACAGTAAAAGGTAATGCACCAGCATAAACTTTATAAAAAGTAGTAAAATGGCAAAATTAACAAAAAAGCAAAAAGAAGCTCACGCAAAGTTAGATAGCTCTAAATCTTATGATTTAGCAGCGGCTTCAGCGCTAGTCAAAGACATTACTAATGTAAAGTTTGATGCATCAGTAGATTTAGCAATACGTTTAGGAGTAGATCCTCGTAAAGCTAATCAAATGGTTCGTGGTGTAGTAACATTACCTCATGGAACAGGAAAAGATGTAAAAGTTTTAGCATTAGTAACTCCAGATAAAGAAGCAGAAGCTACAGCAGCAGGTGCAGATTATGTTGGGTTAGATGAATACCTTCAGAAAATTAAAGGAGGATGGACAGATGTAGACGTAATTATTACCATGCCAAGTGTAATGGGGAAATTAGGTCCTTTAGGAAGAATTTTAGGTCCTAGAGGTTTAATGCCAAACCCAAAAACTGGTACGGTAACTATGGATGTTGCAAAAGCTGTTACAGATGTAAAAGCTGGTAAAATTGACTTTAAAGTTGATAAAACTGGTATCGTTCATGCTGCAATTGGAAAAGTATCTTTTGATGCTCAAAAAATTGAGGAAAATGCAAACGAGTTAATACAAACAATTCTTAAACTTAAACCAACAACAGCAAAAGGAACGTATGTAAAAAGCGTTTTTATGTCTAGTACGATGAGTCCTAGTATAGCTGTTGAGGTGAAAACTGTTTAATACGTTAAAACTTATAATTATGACTAGAGAAGAGAAATCACAAGTAATACAAGATTTAACAGCAGTATTAGCAGATACAAATACGTTATATTTAGCAGATATTTCTGGGTTAAATGCACAAACTACCTCTAATTTACGTAGAGCTTGTTTTAAAGCAGGTATTCAGTTATCAGTTGTTAAAAATACATTACTTGCAAAAGCAATGGAAGCTTCAGATAAAGAATTTGGAGACTTACCAACAGTATTAAAAGGTAATACATCAATGATGATTTCTGAAGCAGCAAATGCTCCAGCAAAATTAATCAAAGAATTCAGAAAGAAAACTAAGAATAAGCCTGTTTTAAAAGGTGCATTTGCAGAAGAATCTGTTTACATTGGTGATGATCAATTAGATGCTTTAGTAGATATTAAATCTAGAGAAGAGCTTATTGGTGAAATCATTGGATTATTACAGTCTCCAGCTAAAAATGTTATTTCAGCATTACAGTCTGGTGGACAAACAATTTCAGGTATCCTTAAGACTTTATCTGAAAAATAATTACGCGCACAAATAAACTATAATAAACAAAATTTTTAAAAACAATTAAAATGGCAGAATTAAAAGATTTCGCAGAGCAATTAGTTAACTTAACAGTAAAAGAAGTTAATGAATTAGCTACTATTTTAAAAGATGAATATGGTATTGAGCCAGCAGCAGCAGCAGTAGCAGTAGCAGGTCCAGCAGCAGGAGGAGAAGAAGCAGCAGATGAGCAAACTGAATTTGATGTTATCTTAACAGCAGCAGGTTCTTCTAAATTAGCAGTTGTAAAATTAGTTAAAGAATTAACTGGTTTAGGATTAAAAGAAGCTAAAGGTATCGTAGATAGCGCACCAGCAGCAGTAAAAGAAGGTATCTCTAAAGATGAGGCTGAAGGTCTTAAAAAATCTTTAGAAGAAGCTGGAGCTGAGGTAGAGCTTAAGTAATCATTTACTCCCGAGTTCGAGTAATCGAAACGGGAAAACAAATTTAGGTTTAGGTACTAAGAACTAACGTTTTTAGACCTAAACCATTTTGTGTATATATTCGTTTTTTATTTTTATTTCAGATTTTAATCAAAAAAATATTCTCTTTTGGCAACGAAAAACACTACTGAAAGAATCAACTTCGCTACTTCTCAAATGATTAAGGAATATCCAGACTTTTTGGATATTCAGGTAAAATCTTTTCAAGATTTTTTCCAACTTCAAACTAAGGCAGAAGAAAGAGGTGAAGAAGGTTTGTATAAAACCTTCATGGATAACTTTCCAATTACAGATACAAGAAATCAATTCGTTTTAGAATTTTTAGATTACTTCGTAGACCCACCAAGATACTCTATACAAGAATGTATAGAAAGAGGTCTAACGCACAGTGTGCCCTTAAAAGCACGTCTAAAATTGTACTGTACAGATCCAGAACATGAAGATTTCGAAACTATTGTACAAGATGTATATCTTGGTACAATACCTTATATGACTAACTCTGGTACCTTTGTAATTAATGGTGCAGAGCGTGTTGTTGTTTCTCAATTACACAGGTCTCCTGGTGTATTCTTCGGACAATCTTTCCATGCAAATGGTACAAAATTATATTCAGCAAGGGTAATACCTTTTAAAGGTTCTTGGATAGAATTTGCTACCGATATCAATCAAGTAATGTATGCTTATATTGATAGAAAGAAAAAATTACCAGTAACAACATTATTCAGAGCAATCGGTTTTGAAAGAGATAAAGATATTTTAGAGATATTTGACCTTGCAGAAGAGGTAAAGGTTTCTAAAGCTGGATTAAAAAAAGTATTAGGTCGCAAATTAGCAGCTAGAGTTTTAAAAACTTGGCATGAAGATTTTGTGGATGAAGATACTGGTGAAGTTGTATCAATCGAAAGAAATGAAATAATTTTTGATCGTGATACAATTTTAGATAAAGAACATATTGATGAAATAATAGAGGCAGGTGCTAAAACCGTTTTACTTCATAAAGAAGATAACGATATGGCAGATTATGCTATTATTCATAATACTTTACAGAAAGATCCTACCAATTCTGAAAAAGAAGCAGTAGAGCATATCTATAGACAACTACGTAATGCAGAACCGCCAGATGAGGAGACTGCAAGAGGTATTATAGATAAGTTATTCTTTTCTGAACAAAGATATAATTTAGGTGAAGTTGGTCGTTTTAGAATGAACACTAAACTTCAGTTAAATGAACCTATTGATCAAAAAGTATTAACAAAATTAGATATTATAACTATTATTAAATATTTAATTGAGTTAATCAACTCTAAAGCAGAGGTAGATGATATTGATCACTTATCTAACAGACGTGTAAGAACTGTTGGTGAGCAATTAGCAGGTCAGTTTGGTGTTGGTTTAGCTCGTATGGCTAGAACAATTCGTGAGCGTATGAATGTACGTGATAACGAGGTGTTTACACCAATCGATTTAATTAATGCTAAAACATTATCATCTGTAATTAACTCATTCTTTGGTACCAACCAATTGTCTCAGTTTATGGATCAAACGAATCCATTAGCAGAGATTACTCACAAGCGTAGATTATCTGCACTAGGGCCAGGTGGTTTATCTAGAGAAAGAGCTGGTTTTGAGGTACGTGATGTTCACTATACTCATTATGGTCGTTTATGTCCAATTGAAACTCCTGAGGGACCGAATATTGGTTTAATTTCTTCACTTTCTGTTTTTGCAAAAGTGAATAATTTAGGATTTATCGAGACTCCATATAGAAAAGTTGTAGAAGGTGTTGTTGGAAATGAAGAGCCAATTTATTTAAGTGCAGAGGAAGAAGAGGGAATGAAATTTGCTCAATCTAACTTAGAATTAGATAAAGATGGAAGATTTGTTGCTGAAAGAATGATTTCACGTGAAGGTGGTGATTTCCCAGTTGTTAGTCCAGAAGAGATTAACTTCATGGATGTTGCACCTAATCAAATTGCTTCAATTTCTGCATCTTTAATTCCTTTCTTGGAACATGATGATGCGAATAGAGCATTGATGGGATCTAACATGATGCGTCAAGCAGTTCCATTATTAAGACCAGAATCTCCAATTGTAGGTACAGGTTTAGAGCGTAGAGTTGCAAAAGATTCTCGTATCTTAATCAATGCTGAAGGAGCTGGAGAAGTTACTTATGTAGATGCTAACAAAATTACAATTAAGTATGATAGAACAGAAGAGGAAAAACTTGTAAGTTTTGAATCTGATGAAGTTTCTTATAACTTAATTAAATTTAGAAAAACGAATCAAGGAACAAACATCAACCTAAAACCGATTGTAGAAAAAGGTGATAGAGTTGAAGAAGGACAAGTTCTTTGTGAAGGTTATGCAACACAAAAAGGAGAATTAGCTTTAGGTAGAAACATGAAAGTAGCCTTTATGCCTTGGAAAGGGTATAACTTTGAGGATGCGATTGTAATTTCTGAAAAAGTAGTTCGTGAAGATATATTTACATCTATTCATATTGATGAGTATTCTTTAGACGTAAGAGATACAAAATTAGGAACTGAAGAGTTAACTAATGATATCCCTAACGTTTCTGAAGAAGCTACCAAAGATTTAGATGAAAATGGAATGATTAGAATTGGAGCAGAAGTGAATCCTGGTGATATCTTAATTGGTAAGATTACACCAAAAGGAGAATCTGATCCTACTCCAGAAGAAAAATTATTACGTGCTATTTTTGGTGATAAAGCAGGTGATGTAAAAGATGCATCATTAAAAGCTTCTCCATCATTAAGAGGTGTAGTAATTGATAAAAAATTATTTAGAAGAGCTGTTAAAGATAAAAACAAGAGATTAAGAGATAAAGAAGCAGTAGCTAAGTTAGAAGCTTCTTTTGTATCTAAATTCGAAGGTTTAAAAGATGTTTTAATAGACAAGTTGTTTTTACTTATCAGTGGAAAGACTTCGCAAGGAGTTTACAATGATTTAGGTGAAGAAGTTTTACCAAAAGGTAAAAAATATACACTTAAAATGTTAAATTCTGTTGATGATTATATTCACTTAACAGGTTCTTGGACAACGGATAAAGACTTAAATAGTTTTGTAGGTGAATTAGTTCACAATTACAAAATTAAAGTAAACGATTTACAAGGTTCTTTACGTCGTCAAAAATTTACAATCTCTGTTGGAGATGAATTGCCAGCAGGTATTTTAAAACTTGCTAAAGTTTATATCGCTAAGAAACGTAAGTTAAAAGTGGGTGATAAAATGGCAGGACGTCACGGAAATAAAGGTATTGTTGCTCGTATTGTACGTGCAGAAGATATGCCTTTCTTAGAAGACGGAACTCCAGTTGATATCGTATTAAATCCATTAGGGGTACCTTCTCGTATGAATATTGGTCAGATTTATGAAACTGTTCTTGGTTGGGCAGGTCAAAAATTAGGAACTAAATATGCAACACCAATTTTTGATGGAGCATCTTTAGACCAGATTAATGAGATTACGGATACAGCAGGTGTACCAAGATTTGGACATACTTATTTATATGATGGTGGAACAGGAAAACGTTTCGATCAGCCGGCAACAGTTGGTATCATTTATATGATTAAGTTAGGTCACATGATTGAAGATAAAATGCATGCGCGTTCTATTGGACCATATTCATTAATTACACAACAACCTTTAGGTGGTAAAGCACAATTTGGGGGTCAGCGTTTTGGAGAGATGGAAGTTTGGGCACTTGAGGCTTATGGTGCATCAAGTATCTTAAGAGAAATCTTAACTGTGAAATCGGATGATGTTATGGGAAGAGCTAAAACATACGAAAGTATTGTGAAAGGTGAAGCTATGCCAGAACCAGGTTTACCAGAGTCGTTTAACGTATTAATGCATGAACTTAAAGGTTTAGGTTTAGACGTTAGATTAGAAGAATAAATTTTTTCAGTAACCAATAACCAGTTACAATTTTGTAACTGGTTATTGAATACTGCCAACTGAATACTTATCAAAAGACATGGCAAGAAAACAAGAGAAATACACTGTAAAAAAGTTTAACAAAATCTCAATTGGTTTATCCTCACCAGAAGCTATTTTAGAAATTTCTAAAGGTGAAGTTTTAAAACCAGAAACTATAAATTACCGTACACACAAGCCAGAAAGAGATGGTTTATTTTGTGAGCGTATTTTTGGTCCTGTAAAGGATTATGAATGTGCTTGTGGAAAGTACAAAAGAATTCGCTACAAAGGTATCGTTTGTGATAGATGTGGTGTAGAAGTAACTGAAAAGAAAGTACGTAGAGAAAGAGTAGGGCATATCAACTTAGTTGTGCCTGTTGCTCATATTTGGTATTTTAGATCATTACCTAACAAAATGGGGTACCTTTTAGGTTTGCCATCTAAGAAGTTAGATATGATTATTTACTACGAGAGATACGTAGTAATTCAACCAGGTATTGCAAAGAATGTGGAAGGAGAGCCATTACAAAAAATGGATTTCTTAACGGAAGAGGAATATTTAGATATTGCTGATGAGTTACCACAAGATAACCAATATTTAGATGATACTGACCCTAACAAGTTTATCGCTAAAATGGGTGCTGAATGTTTAATTGATTTATTAGCGCGCATCGATTTAGATGGGTTGTCTTTTGAATTAAGACATAAAGCAAATACAGAAACGTCTAAACAACGTAAAACGGAAGCTTTAAAACGTTTAAATGTTGTTGAAGCATTTAGAGACTCTCAGAAAAATAGAGAGAATCATCCAGAATGGATGATTATGAAAGCTGTACCAGTTATTCCACCAGAATTAAGACCTTTAGTTCCTTTAGATGGTGGACGTTTTGCAACTTCAGATTTAAATGATCTTTATAGAAGAGTTATTATTAGAAACAATCGTTTAAAAAGATTGGTTGAAATAAAAGCTCCAGAAGTTATTTTACGTAATGAGAAACGTATGTTACAAGAATCAGTAGATTCTTTATTTGACAATACACGTAAATCATCTGCAGTAAAAACTGAATCTAACAGACCTTTAAAATCTTTATCAGATTCATTAAAAGGTAAACAAGGACGTTTCCGTCAGAATTTATTAGGAAAGCGTGTTGATTATTCTGCACGTTCTGTAATTGTTGTTGGACCAGAAATGAAATTATCTGAATGTGGATTGCCAAAAGATATGGCAGCTGAACTTTACAAGCCTTTTGTAATTAGAAAACTAATTGAAAGAGGAATTGTAAAAACAGTTAAATCTGCAAAGAAAATAATAGATAGAAAAGAACCAGTTGTTTGGGATATTTTAGAAAATGTAATTAAAGGACATCCAGTTTTATTAAACAGGGCTCCTACATTACACAGACTAGGTATACAAGCTTTTCAACCAAAATTAATTGAAGGAAAAGCAATTCAATTACACCCATTAGCATGTTCTGCATTTAATGCGGATTTTGATGGGGATCAAATGGCAGTTCACTTACCATTAGGACCAGAAGCTATTTTAGAAGCGCAATTATTAATGTTAGCTTCTCATAATATTTTAAATCCTGCAAATGGTGCACCAGTAACAGTTCCTTCTCAGGATATGGTACTTGGTTTATACTATATGACTAAAGAGAGAATCTCTACTCCAGAAGTTAAAATTAAAGGAGAAGGATTAACTTTTTATTCACCAGAAGAAGTAACGATTGCTTTTAACGAAGAAATGGTTGACTTAAATGCTGGAATTAAAGTAAGAACTTACGACGTTGATGAGAACGGAGAACAAGTTAGAAAAATAATTCAAACTACTGTTGGTAGAGTTTTATTTAACGAAGTTGTTCCTGCGAAAGCTGGTTACATTAACGAGGTATTAACTAAGAAAAACTTACGTGGAATTATTGGTGGTATTTTAAAAGCTACAGATATTCCTACAACAGGAGAATTCTTAGATAATATTAAAAATATGGGATATAAATTTGCCTTCCAAGGTGGTTTATCTTTCTCATTAGGGGATATTATTATTCCTAAAGAAAAACAATCTATGATTGATGAAGCCAACAAAGAGGTAGATATCATTGTAGGGAATTATAACATGGGTATGTTAACGCAAAAAGAGCGTTATAATCAGGTAATTGATATTTGGGGTAGAACCAATAACGATTTAACTGAATTATCTATGAAACGTTTACGTGAAGATCAACAAGGTTTCAACTCGGTATACATGATGCTTGATTCTGGTGCAAGGGGTTCTAAGGAGCAGATTCGTCAGTTAACAGGTATGCGTGGATTAATGGCAAAACCTAAGAAATCTACTGCAGGTGGTGGAGAAATTATTGAGAACCCGATTCTTTCTAACTTTAAGGAAGGTTTATCAATTCTTGAATACTTTATTTCTACTCACGGTGCTCGTAAGGGACTTGCGGATACGGCTTTAAAAACGGCAGATGCTGGTTACTTAACTCGTAGATTAGTAGATGTTTCGCAAGATGTTATCGTTAATGAAGAAGATTGTGGTACATTAAGAGGGTTAGAAGTAGCTCCTTTAAAGAAAAATGATGAGATTGTAGAATCTTTATCAGAAAGAATTGAAGGTAGAGTTTCATTAAATGATGTATATCACCCGTTAACAGAAGAGGTTCTTTTAAAAGCAAATCAACCAATTTCTTATCAATTAGCAGTAGCTGTTGAAAAGTCTGGAATTGATGCTGTAGAAGTAAGATCTGCTTTAACTTGTGAATCTACAAAAGGTATTTGTGCTAAATGTTACGGACAGAGTTTATCTACTCTTAACAAGGTACAAATTGGTGAGGCAGTTGGTGTAATTGCAGCACAATCTATTGGAGAACCTGGTACACAGTTAACATTACGTACATTCCACGTTGGTGGGGTTGCAGGTAATATTTCTGAAGAGAATAAATTAATTGCTAAGTTTGACGGTAAAGTTGTTATAGATGATTTACGTACAGTAACTGGTAAAGACAATGAAGGTAAAGAAATTGACATTGTAATTTCTAGAACAGCAGAGATTAAAATTATAGATAAGAAAACAGGAATTACTCAAAGTACAAATATCCTTCCTTATGGTTCTATTATTTTTGATAAAGATATAAAATCAATTAAAAAAGGAGATGCTATTGTACAATGGGATCCATTTAATGGTGTTATTGTTTCTGAGTTTGGAGGAAAAGTGAAGTTTGATAATCTACAACAAGGTATTAACTACTCTGTAGAAGTAGATGAGCAAACAGGTTTCCAAGAGATTGTAATGATCGATTCTAAAAACAAAAAAATCATTCCATCTTTAATTATTGAAGATAATGATGGTAATGCTTTACGTTCTTATAGTTTGCCTTTAGGTGCACACTTAATGGTAACTGATGGAGATAAAGTAGAAAGTGGTCATACTTTAGTTAAAATACCAAGAAAATCTGGTAAAGCTGGGGATATTACAGGAGGTTTGCCACGTGTAACAGAATTATTCGAAGCACGTAATCCTTCTAATCCATCTGTTGTTTCTGAGATTGATGGTGTTGTTTCTTTCGGTAAAATTAAACGTGGAAATAGAGAAATCATCGTTGAGTCTAAAACTGGAGATATTAGCAAGTATTTAGTAAAACTTTCTAATCAGATTTTAGTTCAAGAAAATGACTTTATTAAAGCTGGTATGCCATTATCAGACGGAGCAACCACTCCTTCAGATATTTTAAGAATTCAGGGACCATCTGCAGTACAAATGTACTTGGTAAATGAAATTCAAGAAGTATATCGTTTACAAGGTGTAAAAATTAATGATAAGCATTTTGAGGTTGTTGTTCGTCAAATGATGCGTAAAGTTAAAATTATAGATTCTGGTGATACTTTATTATTAGAGAATCAATTAGTTCATAAAATTGACTTTATCAAAGACAACGATGATATTTTTGGAATGAAGGTTGTTGAAGATGCTGGAGATTCAGAAAACTTAAATGCAGGTCAAATTATTACTGCGCGTCAATTAAGAGATGAAAATTCTTTATTAAGAAGAAATGATCAAAACTTAGTAACTGCAAGAGAGGCTAAACCGGCAACGGCAGAGCAAGTTTTACAAGGTATTACAAGAGCATCACTTCAAACAAAATCGTTTATTTCTGCAGCTTCTTTCCAGGAAACTACAAAAGTATTAAACGAGGCTGCTGTTAGTGGTAAAATAGATACATTAGAAGGCTTAAAAGAAAATGTAATTGTTGGTAAGAGAATTCCAGCAGGAACAGGTATGAGAGCTTATGAAAACATTCTAGTTGGTCCTAAAGACGAAATAGAAAAAAGTTTCTAAATAAACTTAACGTGAAAACGTTTTAAAGTTAAATTATTTAAAAGTTGAATTGTTTAGACGTACTTAGGTGCACTATTCAATTCAACTTTTTTCTATTTTATATCTTTTATTATATATAAAGGTGAAGTTTTACGCGTATAATTCATTTTTTTTTACGATTTTACAGCTACTAGAATTAACAAAGAGACAAATTTAATTATGGAAGAAAATACAAACAAAGACGGACAAATAAATATTGAGTTAGATCAAGAAATTGCGGAAGGTACATATTCTAATTTAGCAATTATTAATCATTCTATGTCAGAATTTATTGTAGATTTTATTAATATCATGCCAGGTGTACCCAAGGCAAAAGTAAAATCTAGAATTATATTAACCCCACAACATGCAAAAAGGTTAACACAAGCTTTGGCAGATAATGTTAGAAAGTTTGAAGAGCAGCATGGTGAAATTAGAGATTATGAACAACCTCCAATTCCTATGAATTTTGGACCCACAGGTCAAGCATAAAAAAAAAGCGAAACTTTTAAAGTTTCGCTTTTTTTACTAATTAAAATCTAAATTGTTGTTTCTATCTGTCTATTTTTCCGATTTAAAACATCATAATATAAAAAATCTATAATCTCTTTTTTACATTGATAAATAGGTCTAGCATTCCAACTATGATTTCCATTTTTTACGCTGTACAAATAATAGGGTTTATTTATTGACTTTAATTTACCTGCAATTGCTTTAGAACCAAAAAGATTTAAATAGCCTACAGATTTTAACTTACAATAATGATGAGAATCTATGTTATAAGGAACTAAATTATCTTGTACGCCATGAAATAACTGTGTAGGAATTGCTGTTTCTATTGTTATTTTGTCAATAGAAGTTACAGCACCAGACATAGCAATAACACCTGCAAATTTAAAATTTGGATTTAAAATTTTATTGCTATAAACATATGCTAAATTTAAAACGGCTTCAGCACCTGCACTAGAACCCACTAAAATTATTTTATCAGTATCTATTTTAAACTTGTTTTTACGACGTAAAAAATATTTTACAGCATAACTTATATCTTGAGACACATCGTTAAATGCTTCTATTTTTAATGCTGATTTTATCTTACAACCAAAACCTTTGTTTTTCATGGTTAACCTGTATGAAATGGAAGCTACTGCATAGCCATATTGTACCATTTCTTCGGCAAAATCTGTTGCAATTTTATCTTTTCTATCACCACCAGAAAAACCTCCTCCATGAACATATATTAATAAAGGAACTTTTCCGGTTCTTTTTTTAGGTTTATAAAATTCGAACTTCAAATTTTTCTCTTTTTTTATTCGATGATAAGTATACGTTCTCTTAGAGAATTTAGTATTCTTTTCTAAGTACCTTTCTTGAGAAAAGCTGGACAAAAAAAATAAAATTAAAAAAAAAGATAATAGTGCTTTCATTTTATGCTTTTAGTTTCAATTTATGAAAGAGTTTTCTTAAATTTAAATATAAAAAAGTATTTGTTTTTGCGTAATAAAAAGATAATAAACAAACAGTTACTAAGAATAGTATTGCCCCAGGTATTGCTTGCATTGGAGTTAAGTTTTTACCAATTATACTATTTAATCCATACCCCGTAAAGCTGCCATAAATAATTATGAAATGAATAACATAAATTGACAGTGTTTGTTGTCCTACTTTTAAAATTAACGGTTTTTTAAAATATTTTTCTAATCCGTAAAAAAAAGAAAAAATCAGTAATACATTTCCTAGTCTAGTAAACAAGTAGTTATAGCTAGCCGAATCCATTAATAATTGGTTGCGAAATAGTTTTGAGAAGTAAACAAGTATATCTGAGGAGTAAAAAATTAGAATACCTCCAAAAATGGTAAAAGAAGTAATAATTATTTTTTTAAAACTTTTTTTAAATACATTTTTATTAAAAATTGTTGCTAAAAATGCACCAAAACAGACATAACCAGACCAAGGAATAATTGTAAATACAGATCCATTGGTTTTAGAAACATAATTGTTTAAAAATATGGGAATAGAGGTTAGGTTTAAGTTTCTATACAAAGGTTCTGTAATAAATATAGTAAAGCCAAAGAGTAATGTTACTATAGAAAAAAGTATTGTTTTTTTATTACAGATAAAATAGAAACATATAATTAATATAAGACTTAATCCTATTATTTGTAGTACATCAATGATCAAAAAGTAAGGATCAAATTTTCCGGCTAACCAACAAAAAAAAGGAATTCTTAATAAATAACCAATACCAATTAAAAAGAACCCCCTAGTTATTCCTTTTACCATTCTTTGCTTTTCTAATCCTTTCTCTTTTGCTTTTAATAAAAGATAAGTGAAAATTAATCCAGAAATAGTAAAAAAAGTTGGAGCTGTAATACCTCTAAAGTATGACCAAATAATAAAAATAGGATGATTTAAATCTCGATAAGAAGTATCTAAAAGTGTATCAATAAAATGCCCTTGTAGCATCATTAAGATAGCAAAAGCCCTAACAATATCAATAAAATATAATCTATTTATATCCATAGAAATAATCTATTTACCGTTAAAGGTAAGGCCATTTAGAGTTTTTATAATTTTGTTATGTTTTAAAAAGTATGTAAACTATATTTGTCTCGTTTTATTTAATAACCAAAAGTCAGCTAATACTAAAGCTGTCATAGCTTCTACAATAGGCACAGCTCTTGGTACTACACAAGGGTCATGACGACCTTTACCTGTAATTTCTGTAACTTCATATTCTGAGTTTATGGTTTGTTGAGAGCTCATTATGGTGGCAACAGGTTTAAAAGCAACTCTAAAGTAAATATCCATGCCATTACTTATACCTCCTTGTATACCTCCAGATAAATTAGATTGTGTAGAGCCATCTTCATTAAAAACATCGTTATGATCTGAACCTTTCATTTTTGCGCCACAAAAACCACTTCCAAATTCAAAACCTTTTACTGCATTTATAGATAACATTGCACTACCTAATTGTGCGTGTAATTTTTGAAATATAGGTTCTCCTAATCCTACAGGTACATTTTGGGCAACACAAGTTACGGTACCTCCAATAGTATCTCCTGCTTTTCTGATTTCCTGTATCTTATTGATCATTTTCTCTGCAGAATCTTCATCCGGACAACGCACAATATTACTCTCTGTTTTAGAAAAATCTAAATCTTGATACGGTTTATCTATAAAAATATCTCCTACAGAAGATGTAAATGCATTTATATTCATGCTTGCAATAAGCTGTTTTGCTAAAGCACCAGCAACTACCCAATTGGCGGTTTCACGTGCAGAACTTCTTCCGCCACCTCTATAATCTCTGTTTCCAAACTTTTTATCATATGTAAAATCTGCATGAGAAGGTCTATAGACATTGGTATTGTGGTTGTAATCTTTAGATTTTTGATTGGTGTTTCTAATAATAAAGCCAATAGAAGTACCTGTTGTTTTTCCTTCAAAAATACCTGAAAGAAACTCGACGGTATCTGGTTCTTTACGCTGTGTAACAATTTTAGATTGCCCAGGTTTACGCCTATCTAACTCATTTTGAATTGCTTCAAAATCTACCTCTAATCCTGCTGGGAACCCATCTATGACTCCGCCAATAGCAGTTCCATGAGATTCTCCATACGTTGTTACTTTTAATAAATTTCCAAAGGAATTAAATGACATAATTATATAATTAGAATAATAATGGCAAATATAATGAACTAGTATACAAGAATTCTAGATTTAGACTTTTTTGTAACGATTTCTAAAAAAAAAATAATAAATTAAAACACTTGATTTATAGGGAGATATGAATTTTCAGTAATGATATTCAAAAAAAAAATAAAATAAATCGTTTTTTATTTTCATAAACTAAAAAAGCTTTCTATATTTGCAGCCGCATTCAGAGCATATCTGATGAGACGCACTGGAGAAATGGCAGAGCGGTCGAATGCGGCAGTCTTGAAAACTGTTGACTGTAACAGGTCCGGGGGTTCGAATCCCTCTTTCTCCGCAAAAAGCCTTACATTTATGTAAGGCTTTTTTTTATTAAATATTATTATGATAAAATTACCGAATTATTTATAAGCAAGAGTTTACTTGTAGGTTGTTTAGCATTTTTATGGATTAAGATAATTTGAACTGTTTTCGGTTAAATTTCAATGCTTTCAAATTCACAGTATTTCTTGTATCTTTCTTTAATATTTTTTATTGAAATGTGCTTTCTCTAATTTTTTAATTTAGGTTAAAAGTCGTTTTTTAATAGATATCATTGGTTTTGCAGTTTACTAAGAAAAGTGAATGTTTTATTTGGAGTTAAGAATCTTTTATAAGAAAGATATATTAAGGAATGTTAGTTGCCCTGTTTTTAGTTAAATTTTTCTTAACTAAAATTTTATTATTTAATTTAGTGTACCTTTGTTATCAATATGAAGCAAGTTTCCCATAAAATAATGTCCTTTATAATGGCCATTGTAGTGTTATTCTCTACAATGTCTTTTGCTGTAAGCATGCATTATTGTGGCGATAATTTAGTGGAAACGGCCATGTTTCATAAAGCGAAAGGTTGCGGAATGGAAATGGAGAAGCCTTCTACTGAGGATTGTAAAGTAATCAAAAAGAATTGTTGTAGTGATAAACAATTTATGGTAGATGGTCAAGATGAATTACAGCTCCAAGTAGATGTTATTTCTTTTGAACAACAAGTGTTTTTAGCTTCATATATTTACTCTTATATCAACCTTTTTGAAGGTTTAGAAAACAATGTATCTTCTTACGGAGAATATGAACCACTGCTAGCTAACAGGCAAATCTTTAAGTTAGACGAGACCTATTTAATTTAATTTTAAACAATAGACTGTATTATCCAGTGATTTATTTCATTAGGATGATTTTTTGTATTCGGTGTTTTTTTTAACGCCACTTTCTAACTGTTTAATAATTAAACTTCATGCTAAATAGAAGCATCAAATTCTTAATAGAGAATAAAATCGTAGCCGTATTATTACTTGTCCTTTTTGTAGGATGGGGAACTGTAAACGCACCTTTTAATTGGAATACTGGTTTTTTACCAAGTGATCCTGTGGCCGTAGATGCCATTCCTGATATTGGTGAAAATCAACAAATTGTATTCACAAAGTGGGATGGTCGTTCGCCACAAGATATCGAAGACCAAATTACTTATCCTTTAACCACCTCCTTATTGGGTATTCCTGGAGTAAAAACCATTCGTAGTTCGTCTATGTTTGGCTTCTCTAGTATTTATATTATTTTTGAAGAAGACATTGAGTTTTATTGGAGCCGAAGTCGGATTTTAGAAAAACTAAATTCACTACCAAGCGGCTTATTACCAGAAGGCGTTAACCCTGCTTTAGGACCAGATGCAACAGGATTAGGTCAGATTTACTGGTACACTTTAGAAGGTAGAGATAAAGACGGAAACGTTACTGGTGGATGGGATTTACAAGAATTACGAAGCATACAAGATTACTACGTAAAATATGCATTATCTTCCGCAAGTGGCGTTTCAGAAGTAGCTTCAATTGGAGGTTATGTTCAGGAATATCAAGTAGATGTGAATCCGGAATTAATGCGTCAGTATAATATTGGTTTAAACCAAGTTGTAAAAGCGGTTAAAAGTAGTAATCAAGATATTGGTGCACAAACCTTAGAAATCAATCAAGCAGAGTATTTAGTACGTGGTTTAGGATATATAAAATCGGTAGAAGATATTGAAAATGCAGTGGTAACTTCTAAAGATTTTACAGCTATTAAAATTAAAGACATTGGTAAAGTTTCTTTAGGTCCTGCAGCACGACGTGGATTATTAGATAAAGAAGGTGCAGAAGTTGTTGGTGGTGTTGTAGTTGCTAGATATGGAGCAAATCCTATGGAAGTAATTACCAATGTAAAAGAAAAAATAGCCGAACTAAAAGGAGGTTTACCAACGAAGGTATTAGCAGACGGACGAACATCTCAACTAACAGTGGTTCCTTTTTACGATCGTTCTGAACTTATTGTAGAAACCTTAGACACACTTACCGAAGCATTAACTTTAGAGATTTTAATTACCATTTTGGTAATTATAATTATGGTTTTTAATTTAAGAGCTTCTATTTTAATTTCTGGTTTGTTACCTGTAGCTATTTTAATGGTGTTTGTGACGATGAAACTATTTAATGTGGATGCAAATATTGTGGCACTTTCGGGTATTGCAATCGCTATTGGAACTATGGTAGATGTAGGCGTCATACTTGCCGAAAATATGATTCGCCATCTTGATGAGGAGAAAGTGAAGAGTGAAAAGTTAAGAGTGAAGAATGAAAACGTCATTCCGACAGAGCAAGGCACGAGCGACGAGGAATCTATGATTTCTACTGTTCAAAACAACAAACTTTCAATAAATGAAATTATTTACAACGCTACCGCGGAAGTTTCCGGAGCCATATTAACAGCGGTTTTAACAACTATTATTAGTTTTGTGCCTGTATTCACAATGATAGGTGCAGAAGGTAAATTGTTTAGACCTTTGGCTTTTACAAAAACAATGGCATTATCTGCTTCTTTAGTAATTGCTTTGTTTATAATTCCGCCTTTAGCAGCTTTTTTATTCCGTAAAACAACGCTAAAAAAATCGTTTAAATACATTGTAAGCGGTGTTTTAATTCTTGCCGGACTTGTAATTGTAATAAGTGGGTTTTGGTTAGGTTTTATAGTAGTAGCTTTCGGAATTGTGTCCTTTTTAAGTTTGTATTTTAATAAAACTGAAATAAACTTTTCGCTTTTCACTTTTCATTTTTCACTTTCAAAAAACCTTGTAAATATTATTATTTCTTCGGCGGCAATTGTATTTCTATTGGCTGAATATTGGAGACCTTTAGGTTTTAATAGAAGTATTTTTATCAACTTAATTTTTGTGGCTATTATTTGCTTCGGAATTTTAGGACTGTTTTCTATTTTTAGAAAATATTACGGGCAAATCTTAGAATGGGCTTTAGCGAATAAGATGTTCTTTTTAATGGTTCCGATCACCGTTCTTGTTTCTGGATTTTGGATTATGAACAATACTGGTAAAGAATTTATGCCTTCTTTAAATGAAGGATCTTTTCTTCTGATGCCAACATCGTTGCCACATTCTGGAGTTGAAGAAAACAAACGTGTGTTACAGCAATTAGATATGGCAGTTGCCACCATTCCAGAAATTGAAACTGTGGTTGGAAAAGCTGGTAGAACAGAGTCTGCTTTAGATCCTGCGCCTTTATCGATGTACGAAAACATGATTCAGTATAAATCGGAATACATGCGTAATTCCGAAGGAAAAAGACAACGTTATAAAGTGAATGCCGATGGTTATTTTATATTAAAAGACGGTAGTTTGTGCGTAAATAATTCTATGCAAATGGAAAAGACCTCACAGGTTTCAAAAACCTGTGAGGTCTCTAGCGAACAACTAATAGAAGACAGCGACGGAGAATTTTACCGCAACTGGCGACCAGAAATTAAGAATCCAGATGATATTTGGAAAGAAATCATAAAAGTAACTAAGTTACCAGGCGTTACATCTGCTCCCAAATTACAACCTATAGAAACCCGATTGGTGATGCTTCAAACAGGGATGCGAGCACCTATGGGAATTAAGGTAAAAGGACAAGATTTAAAACAAATTGAAGCTTTTGGACTAAAACTAGAAAGTCTTTTAAAACAAGCGGAAGGCGTTAAAGTAGAAGCTGTTTTTGCCGATAGAATTGTTGGTAAACCGTATTTATTGATTGATATTGATAGAGAAAAAATAGCACGATATGGAATTTCAATCGAAGATGTACAGAGTGTGCTAAAAGTGGCTATTGGCGGAATGGAATTAACCCAAACTGTGGAAGGTAGAGAACGTTACGGAGTTCGTGTACGTTACCCAAGAGAATTACGTGGCAATCCAGAAGACATTAAAGATATTTATATTCCTGTAGAAAAAGGGAGTCCTGTGCCATTAAGTGAGTTGGCAACGATTCGTTATGAACAAGGTCCGCAGGTAATAAAAAGTGAAGACACCTTTTTAGTCGGTTATGTTTTGTTTGATAAAATTGACGGTTTTGCAGAAGTAGCGGTGGTAGAAAATGCACAAGCCTTATTTCAGCAGAAAATAGATTCAGGAGAATTAATTGTTCCTAAAGGAATCAGTTATAAGTTCACAGGAACGTATGAAAATCAATTACGTGCAGAAAAAACATTGGCTATTGTAGTTCCTTTGGCGTTGGCTATCATCTTTTTAATCTTGTACTTTCAGTTTAAATCAGTGACTACTTCATTAATGGTGTTTACCGGAATTGCAGTAGCATTTGCGGGTGGTTTTATTATGATTTGGTTATACGGTCAAGATTGGTTTTTTAATTTTAGTTTCTTTGGCGAGAATATGCGAGATCTTTTCAATATGAAAACTATCAATTTAAGTGTAGCTGTTTGGGTTGGTTTTATAGCCTTATTCGGAATTGCAACAGATGATGGTGTTGTTATGGCAACCTATCTTACACAAACTTTTGATCGTGAAAAACCTTCGGATAAAATGAGCATTAGAGCTTCGGCCTTAGAAGCTGCTAAAAAACGAATTCGCCCGTGTTTAATGACTACAGTTACTACCATTTTAGCCTTGTTACCAGTTTTAACATCCACAGGAAAAGGAAGCGATATTATGATTCCGATGGCAATTCCAATTTTTGGAGGAATGGTGATTGATATCACTTCTTACTTTATTGTTCCGGTTTTATATAGCTGGAGAGAAGAGGTTAAGTTAAAAAGAGTGAAAAGTTTAAAGTGAAAAACTAAAAGTGATTAATGAAAAATTAAAAGTTTAAAATCATGGAAAAAAGTATTTTAAAAGATAAAAGTTATGCCTTTGCTATTTTAATTGTGAAGTTATCTCAATTATTAGTTTCTAAAAAAAAGGAATATGTTTTAAGTAAACAACTTTTAAGAAGTGGTACAGCTGTTGGTGCGTTAATTCGTGAAGCAGAATTTACTCAGAGTAAAGCAGATTTTATTCACAAAATGAGTATTTCTCTAAAAGAAGCAAATGAGACATTGTATTGGATCGATTTATTAAAAGACACCAATTATATTGATATACAACAGTATAAAATTCATTATAATTTGAATAAAGAATTAGTAGCTATGTTAGTGAGTTCTATAAAAACAGCAAAATCTAAGTTATAATGAAAAAGCATTTAAAAAAAATATCGCCTTTCAAGATTTTTAATTTTCCATCTTGCACTTTAAAATTAAAGCGTATTGCTACTTTTAGTTTTTCACTTTTCATTTTTCACTCTATGAATAGTCAAGAATTAGAAACCTATATTAAGGAGGCTTTAGAAAATAGTCCTGAAATTCAGAAATTCGAGTTGCATTATCGTATTGCTACAGAAAAAGTAAATGAAGTAAACACGTTACCGAACACCGAATTTAGTGCAGGTTATTTTGTGTTAGAACCAGAAACGAGAACAGGAACTCAGCGATTTAAAGTATCAGCAAAACAAATGTTGCCTTGGTTTGGAACAATTACTTCTCGCGAAAATTATGCAAGTTCTTTGGCAGATACTAAATACGAAGACATTGTAATTGCTAAACGAAAATTAATGGTTTCCGTTTCTCAATCTTATTACAAATTATACGTAAACAAAGCAAAACAGGCTATTTTAATTGAAAATAGTAAACTGCTTAAAACTTATGAAACGTTGGCTTTAAAATCGATTGAAGTTGGTAAGTCTTCTGCAGTTGATGTTTTTAAACTGCAAATGCGTCAGAATGAATTAGAGCAATTAAGACTGGTTTTAGAGCAACAATATTTATCAGAACAGACGGTTTTTAATAATCTGTTGAATAGAGAAAAGGATATTCAAATTGAGGTTATTGATGCTTTGCTAATGCCCTCTAAAGATTTTGAAATTACTTCTAGTAATTTAGGATTACATCCTGAATTATTAAAATATGACAAACTATTTCAATCCGTAGAACAATCCGAATTTCTGAATCAGAAAGAAAGTAACCCATCATTTGGTTTTGGGGTCGATTATATTAATATTCAAGCAGGACCCGACATCACTTTTAGTGAAAAAGGTAAAGATATTTTTATGCCAACCGTATCATTATCTATTCCGATATTCAATAAAAAATATAAATCGAAAACGAAACAAAACGAGTTACAGCAACAAGAAATTGAAGCTCAAAAACAAGAACGTTACAATACTTTAGAAACGCTTTTAGATAAGGCGATAAACGATCGGTCTTCTGCAAGAATTAGTTACAATACACAAGTTAAAAATTTACAGCAAGCTAAAGATGCGGAAGATATTTTAATTAGAAGTTACGAAACTGGAACGATCGATTTTAATGATGTTTTAGATATTCAAGAATTGCAATTGAAGTTTCAAATGAATCAAGTTGAAGCCATTTATAATTATTATATTCAAACAACGAGTATTCACTATTTAATTCAATAAAAATGGGACAAACGTTAATTATAAAAAATATGGTTTGTGCTAGATGCAAATCTACAATTATAGCATTATTAACACGTAATGGTTTAGATATTGAATCGATAGAATTAGGAAAAGTTGTTGTCAAACAAGATTTAAACAGCAATTATGATACTATAAAAACAGCTCTTAAAGACCTGGGATTTGAGTTGATTGAAGATGAAGCTAAAGTGTTAGTAGAACAAGTTAAAGTGATTGTAATTCAGTGTATTTCAGAAAACAATTCAGATCATATTATTTCGAAAATCACAAAAGAGATTGGTAAAAACGATTCGGCAATTAGTAAGCTTTTTAGTAAATCGGAAGGTATTACGCTAGAGAAGTATATCATCAACTTAAAAATTGAAAAAGTAAAAGAATACATACAATTAAATCAATTAAACTTTTCTGAAATAGCATACAATCTCAATTATAACAATAGCAGTCATTTAGCAAAACAGTTTAAATCTATAACAGGAATGTCTATGTCTGAGTATCGAAAATCACAAGATTGGGATCGGAAAGAATTAGACCAAATTGTATAAATTATAATCAGAATTAGAAAAACTTATTTTTTAAAACAGCGATACCTTTGTTTGTAAATTATAAAGAACTAACAAAATGAAACATACATATCACATACACGGAATGACTTGTAACGGTTGTCGTGGACACGTAGAAGAAACACTTTCTAAAGTTAAAGGTGTTTCTAAAGCTACAGTTAATTTAGAAAAAGCAGAAGCTACTATAGAAATGGATTCTCATATTTCATTAAAAACCTTCCAAGAAGCTTTAAAAAATGATGGTGGCCGCTATAGTATTCACAAACCGGGAGAACATCATCATATTAAAGAAGTAAAAAAAGAGCTTCCGAAAGGAAAAGGCACAGGTACATTTTATTGTCCTATGCATTGTGAAGACGATAAAACGTACGATAAGGCAGGAGATTGCCCTGTCTGTGGAATGGATTTAGTAGAAGAACAAAACATTTCTATTAACACCGCAGAACAATGGACTTGCCCAATGCATCCTGAAGTTATAAAAGATGAAGCTGGAGACTGCCCTATTTGCGGAATGGATTTAGTGCCTATGAAGCCCGATCTTTCATCAGAAGAAAAAACATACCAAAAGATCATAAAAAAGTTTTGGATTGCAGTTGCTTTTACCTTGCCAATATTTTTAATTGCCATGAGTGAAATGATTCCAAACAATCCATTATATACAATTTTGGAACAAAAACATTGGAATTGGATTCAGTTTACACTGTCTATTCCGGTGGTTTTTTATGCTACTTGGATGTTCTTTGAGCGTGCGTATAGAAGTATAAAAACATGGAATTTAAATATGTTTACACTTATAGGGATTGGTGCAGGTGTATCTTGGCTATTTTCTGTTTTCGGACTATTTTTTCCAGATGTTTTTCCTGCTCAATTTAAAACGGAATCAGGAGCTGTGCATGTTTATTTTGAAGCAGCAACTGTTATTTTAACATTGGTGCTTTTAGGTCAATTATTAGAGGCGCGTGCACATGGAAAAACGAATTCAGCCGTAAAAGAACTCTTAAAATTAGCACCTAATAAAGCCATAAAAGTAGTAGATGGCGAAGATGTAAAGGTTTCTATTGATAAAATTAAATTACATGATGTTTTAAAAGTAAAACCTGGTGATAAAATTCCTGTTGATGGTGTTATAACTGAAGGAAATACAACCATTGATGAATCGATGATTTCTGGAGAACCACTTCCGGTAGACCGATCTAAAGGCGATAAAGTAAGTGGCGGTACTATTAATGGGAATCAAGTTTTTTTAATGAAAGCAGAGAAAATTGGCAGCGATACGTTACTCTCTCAAATTATTAAAATGGTGAATGATGCAAGTAGAAGTCGTGCTCCAATTCAGAATCTAGCAGATAAAGTTTCTGGTTATTTTGTACCTGTGGTGGTGCTTATTTCTTTAATAACATTTGCTGTTTGGGCTATTTATGGACCAGAACCTGTGTATGTATATGCTTTTGTAAATGCCATTGCCGTATTAATTATTGCGTGTCCTTGTGCATTAGGTTTAGCAACGCCAATGTCTATAATGGTTGGTGTTGGTAAAGGAGCACAAAACGGTGTCTTGGTTAAAAATGCAGAAGCTTTAGAAAGAATGGCTAAAGTAGATACTTTAATTATTGATAAAACAGGAACCATTACCGAAGGAAAGCCAACCGTAGAAAAAGCTGCTGCGTTTAATGCTGTTTTAAGTGACAAGGAAGTGTTGCAATATATTGTGTCGTTAAATAGTAATAGTGAACATCCTTTAGCCGAAGCCACTGTAAAATATGGTAAAGAGCAAAACACGGAAGTTTTAAAATCGGAAGGATTTAGTGCTGTTACAGGAAAAGGTGTGGAAGCGACAATAAACAATAAAAAAGTAGCTTTAGGAAATCCTAAAATGGTGGAGTATGTAAATGCTGTAATCACTCCTAAAATGGAGGAAGAAGCTAAAACGTATCAGAAACAAGGGAAAACGGTTTCCTTTTTATCAGTAGATAAAAAAGTTGTTGGTTATGTGGTTATTGGTGATAAAATTAAAGCAACGAGTGCAAAAGCAATAAAAGCACTTCAAGATAGAGGCGTTTCGGTAATAATGTTGACTGGTGATAATTATGATACCGCACAAGCTGTGGCTACCGAATTAAATCTAGCCGATTTTAAAGCAAGTATGTTACCAGAAAACAAATTGCAAGAAGTAACCAAATTACAAGAGCAAGGAAAAGTAGTTGCAATGGCTGGAGACGGAATTAATGACGCACCTGCACTCGCAAAAAGTGATGTTGGTATTGCCATGGGAACGGGTACAGATGTAGCAATTGAAAGTGCTATGATTACTTTGGTAAAAGGAGATTTACATGGTATTGTAAAAGCGCAACATTTAAGTGAAGCTGTTATGAAAAACATTAAACAAAACTTATTTTTCGCGCTGTTCTATAACACATTAGGCATACCAGTTGCAGCAGGAGTTTTGTTTCCTTTTTTCGGAATTTTGTTATCTCCTATGATTGCTGCTTTGGCTATGAGCTTTAGTTCGGTTACAGTAATTGCAAATGCCTTACGTTTAAGAAATATTAAAATATAAATAATAAGATAATTAACCTGCAAGGTATTGCTGACAAAGGAAGCTTCCTTGTAGGTTTTAAAAACAAAGAAACTTATGAAAAAATATAGTGTTTATATAGGTTTAATAGCTGTTGGATTACTTTTAGGCTGGATGCTTTTTGGAGGATCATCAAAAACAGAAGAAATACACAAGCATGATGCTGTAGCAGAAACAAACCAAATGTGGACGTGCTCTATGCATCCACAAATTATGCAACCAGAAGCAGGCGATTGTCCTATTTGTGGAATGGATTTAATTCCGGCAGAAAGTAGTGCAGAAGGGTTAATGGCAGATCAATTTAAACTTTCAGAAAACGCAATGGCATTAGCCAATATACAAACGTCAATAGTAGGGAATACTATTTCTGACGTTGATACTGGTTTTATTTTATCAGGAAAAATTACAGAGAATGAAGATGAAACAGCAACCATGCCTGCTCATTTTGACGGTAGGGTTGAAAAACTGTATGTTAACTCGTTGGGAGAACGTGTTAGAAAAGGACAAGCCGTTGCTCAAATATATTCGCCAACATTGATTGCTGCACAGCAAGAATTAATTACAGCCTATAAATTAAAAGTATCTCAACCACAATTGTATACTGCGGTTAAAAATAAGTTTAAAAATTGGATGATTCATGGGCCACAATTAAATGAAGTAGAACAAACGGGTAAAGTAAAAAATAGTTTTACCATTTACTCGCATGTCTCTGGTGTTGTTACAGAAATTTCGATAAATGTAGGTTCGCATATTATGGACGGAAAACCAATTTTTAAGGTTTCTAATCTAAATACCGTTTGGGCTAATTTTGATGTGTATGAAAATCAAATTAGTCAATTTAAAAAAGGTCAGGATGTTGTGGTAACCACAAATGCATATCCGAATAAAACCTTTAAAGGAAAGGTCAATTTTATAGATCCTATTTTAGATACGCAAACAAGAACGGTGAAGTTAAGAGTGGTTTTAAACAATAAAAAAGAGATTTTTAAACCTGGGATGTTTGTAGAAGGAAAAATTAAAGGCATTATTTCTGGAAGCAAAGAACAAGTAATTACAATACCTGCTTCTGCAGTTTTATGGACAGGAAAACGCTCTGTAGTATATTTAAAAACGAATGCTAATGAATCCGTTTTTGAAATGAAAGAAATTACTTTAGGTAATCAGATAAATAATAATTATCAGGTTTTAGAAGGGTTAAATAAGGGGGATGAAATTGTAACCAACGGAACCTTTACGGTAGATGCTGCGGCGCAATTACAAGGCAAAAAATCGATGATGAATAAAAAAGGCGAAAAAACAATGACAGGTCATGAAGGACATCTTGGTATGGAAATGAGTGATTCTGTTGAAGGAAAAACTATAAATAAAAACGAAAGAATAAAAGTGTCTAAGGAATTTCAAAATCAATTAAAAGTGGTTTTTAATGATTATATATCATTGAAAGATGCATTAGCAAAAGACAATACTAAGCGTGTAATTGCAATATCAAAAACGTTGTTAGACAATTTATCTAAAGTTGATATGAAGCTATTAAAAAGTAAAAATGAGCATGAACATTGGATGCCTTTACACAAAGAAATAAAAGCAACCACAAATTTGATTTTAAATACAGATGCTATTAAAATGCAAAGAATCTATTTTAAGCATTTATCAGCTAACATGGCAAATGTTATAGAAATATTTGGAATCAATGAAAAAGTGTATCATCAATTTTGCCCAATGGCAGATAATAATAAAGGAGCCTATTGGTTAAGTAAAGACGAAAAAGTAGTAAACCCTTATTTTGGAGGTGCCATGCTAACTTGCGGAGAAGTAAAACAAATAATAGAATAAATAAAAATTAAATATTAATAATTAAATTAAAATCAATGAAAAAAATAATTTTAAGTCTAGCTATTATAGCAGCAGTAGCTTTTACAGGTTGTAAAAATGATACAAAACAAAAAACAGAAACTACAGAAGTATCTAATAAAATGGCAAAAGTAGATCTTTCTTTTGGTGTTAGAGGAAACTGTGCTATGTGTAAAAAAACGATAGAAAAAGCAGCAAATGCTGTAGATGGGGTGTCAAATGCAATTTGGAATGTAGAAGAAAAGAAAATAGAGATCTCTTTAGAGAACCCTAAAACCGATACAATGTCAATTCACAATGCAATTGCTGCTGTTGGTTATGATACTGAAAAAGTAGCAGGAAGCGAAGAAGCTTACAAAAATTTACCTGGTTGTTGCCAATATGATCATACAATGAAAATAAATTAGTCTGGTAAGATAGCAGTAGATGAGCATTCTAATAAATAGTCTCATCAAGTTTTTGTGCATGTATATATTATTGTTTTTTTATAAGTAATCAATTAAAGTTAAAAGTGTATTTTTATTTTATGGATTTATTTTTTTCAGAAACTATACGTAATATTTTACCTTTTGATGGTATTACAAATTATCACGGAATAATTTTAGATAAAAAACAATGTGAGTTTTATTATCAGAAATTAATGGCAACCATCAACTTTAAAAATGATGAAGCTATTATTTTTGGTAAAAAGATACGTACTAAAAGAAAAGTAGCTTGGTATGGAGAGTCTGAATATTCGTACACCTATTCTAAAATAACAAAAACTGCAAACATTTTTACCAAAGAATTGTTAGAACTTAAAGAAATTGTAGAGAAGGAAAGTGGCGAAACCTATAATTCTTGCTTGTTAAATTTATACCATTCTGGTGATGAAGGAATGGCGTATCATTCCGACGGAGAAAAAATGCTAAAGAAAAACGGAGCAATTGCTTCGTTATCTTTAGGTGCAGATCGTAAGTTTTCTTTTAAACACAAAGAGAACAAACAAAGAATAGATATTATTTTAGAAAAAGGGAGTTTGTTGGTTATGAAAAAAGGGACACAAACTAATTGGTTGCACAGATTACCGCCAACTAAAAAGGTAAATTCACCTAGAATTAATTTAACTTTTAGAACAATAGAATTGTAATGTTAATTATCAATTTTTTTAATAAAATCGTCTCTATAATTTAACCCAATAGGTATCCAATTGTTATCAATAATAATTCTATTTCTTTGCACAGAATAAATATGTTTTATTGAAACAATGTAGGATTTATGCACACGGATAAAATTTAATCGCCCTAATTTTTCTTCAAAACTCTTAAGGCTGCTAAGTGTTAAAATAGGTTTTTCTCTATTGGTATGAATTTTAATATAATCTTTTAAAGACTCTATATATTTTATGTCTGCTAAGTTTATTTTTAAATTCTCATATTCAGATTTCACAAAAATAAACTCAGGTGTTGTTTCTAAATTTACAATAGGTGTTTCTTCTTCTGTTTTAGACTTTAATAAGCTTTGCGCTCTTGTTGCTGCTTTTAAAAAGCGATGAAAAGGAATTGGTTTTACCAAGTAATCGATGGCATTTAAGTTAAAACCTTCTACCGCATAATGAGAGTATGCAGTTGTAAAAATAAATAGTGGTTTGTTGTCTAAAGATTTTATAAAATCGATTCCAGAAAAATCGGGCATTTCTATATCAGTAAAAATTAAATCTATTTTTTGTGACTGTAAAATAGTTGTTGCTTCAAATCCATTAGAGCAAGAACCCACTAATTCTAAAAACGGAACTTTAGAAATAAAGTCTTCTAATAATTCTAATGCTAGCGGTTCATCATCAATAATTATACACTTCATTTTTTATTTTTTTAAGTTGATTTTTAGGTTTACTTCAAATGATTTTTTAGTATTCGAAATCTCTAAAGTATGCGCATTTGGGTACAGTAAATTCAATCTGTTTTGTATGTTTTCTAAACCAATACCAGAGTCTTTATTTAAAGCATTTTGTAGTGATGATAAATTGTAAACAGTTAAATGTAATTGATCATCATTTGTAGATATTTTAATAGTAATATCTGTTTTTCCTTTATAATTTGTTCCGTATTTAAACGCATTTTCTATAAAGGAAATAAGTAGTAGAGGTTCTATTTTATAGTTTAAATTTCCATGAACGTTTATTTTTACACCGCTAGAATCCTTTAATCGTAATAACTGTAAAGAGATATAGTTTTTTATGTATTCTATTTCTTTTTCTAAGCAAATATAATCTTCATTGGCTTCGTAAATCATATATCGCATGAGTTCAGATAGGGTAACAATGGCAACCGTTGTATCATCAGATTTTTTATTAGCTAAAGAATAAATACTGTTTAATGTATTGAATAAAAAATGAGGGTTTAATTGTGCTTTTAAAAAAGATAACTCAGAATTTACTTTTTGAGAAGCGGCAATAGTTCGTTCTTTTTCAGATTTATACCATTCTGCAACTAGCTTTACACAGGTACTTAAAGCAAAAAATAACAGCAGTAAAATGGGGGGCCTTAAATTGAAGTTGTTTTCTCTAGATCTTCTAAAACTAGGGTTAAAATCGCCTTGTGAAAAAGGAGGTCTTAAAGAGAATTTTAAGGAAGATTTCATTAAAAAAAATATAGAAATAATAATTCCGAATGAAATAATAATGTATAAAATAATTTTTTTATTCAGTAAAAATTGTGGGATTAACACCAAATAATTCAAATAAAAAACAGCAATAAAAGTGAAGTTTAAAATATAAAACGCATTCGGAATTGTGCTTAGTCTAGCATAGGATTGAACGGCAGTTATCACCAAAAAGAAAATCCATATAAGACAATGGACAATTATTATGGTGTTATTTTTTTTTAATAAAGAACTCAATGTTTTCATTATTTAACAAATGCAAAATTATAGTAGACGTTTCTTAAAACTCTCCCAAAAATGTGTTGTTTTTATCACAAAAAAGATTGAAAATTAAATTACTTATAATAGTAACTCAATCTTCAATCTTAAAATATTTTTTTAAAAGAGAGGAGTATTAATCATCTTCGTTTTCTAATTCATAAGGTTTAAACTCCCAAACATCATCAAAATAATAAGTACCACTTCTTCCCATTAATACAAATGCTTTTGTTTCAAAAGTAAAAGTAGATGCATTTTGTCTTGCAGAACCTTCAAATACAGGTAACTCTTCCCAAGTATCTGTAGCAGGGCTATATTCCCAAGCATTGGTGTTTATAGAACCTGCAATACCTGTAGTTACATATCCTTTTCCGTCTAAAGAAAAAGCTGCACCACTGCTTAATAGAATGCTATAATCGTCATCATCATCTTCATCGTCATCTAAATCTGTTAATCGTGTCCAAGTAGCTCCATTAAAAGCATAAAAATCTTCTTCGTAAGCATTATTATGGATTCCTAAACCAATATAAGCAACATCATCAATTGTAAAAACAGAAGCACCTTGACGCTTTTGCCCTCCAAAACCTACAGACTGTTCCCAGGTATCTGAGGTAACATCATATTTCCAAAAATCTTTTTGTTCACTTCCATCATAACCTGTACCTATATAACCATCATTACCAATAGCAAAACCAATGGCAGCGTATCTTGCAGATCCTCCAAAATCTGCTTTTTGAGTCCAAGTATCTGATGTAGGATCATATTCCCAGAAATCATTTAATTTATCTACACCATCATAACCGGTACCTAAATACCCTTTTCCGTTTATAGCAAAACCAACAGCACCACTTCTGGCTACACCAGGAAATGTAGCTTTTTTTACCCAGTAATCACTATCTGAATTATACTCCCAAGTATCAGCTAAATAATCATCACCATCATAACCAGTTACTAAATAACCTTTAGTACCAATGGTAAAGCTTACAGAATTTGCTCTAGAATCACCATCAAAAGTAGAGCTCTCTACCCAGTTTCCGTACTCATCATCATCGTCATCATCACTACACCCTATAAAAAATAGAGACATTATTAATGTTGCTAAAAAGAGCATACTACTCTTTTGTATTAAATTTGTTTTTCTCATTAGATTTAATTTATTTGCTTAATTATTGGGCAAACTTAAAAGCTAATAAATAGGTAACATTACAAAATAGACAAACAAGGGTATTTTATAGATAAACATGTAAACCAAATGTTAATTTTCTTAAAAGGTGTTAATTATAAGGTTTAGCGGTGTTTTTTAGTGGTAAGTCTATAAAAAAAGACTGTTTATATATTTTATGATTTTTAATGATATCTCTACTAATATTTTTGCTTGAAAAAGTAAAATGAGGTATTTAATTTTTGGTATTATAGGTATTGTCTTTTTAGCATCTTGTGCTACCGACGATACTACTTATGAAGTAGGAAGTGATTTTATTGAAAACAGTATTCAAGTTAGAGTTTTAGATACGTTTTCTATAAAAACAGGAACCTTTAAATTAGATTCTATTATAACTTCTAGCACTAATAGAATTTTAGTAGGTAATGTAGTGGATGAAAAGTTAGGTACTTTATCTGCAAAATCTTATTTAGAATTAATAACTTCTAATTTTTCTATAAGTACAGATGCGGTGTATGATTCTATAGGGATGATTTTAAATTATGATACTTACTATTATGGCGATACTACAAAAGTACAGACCTATACATTACATAGAATTACAGAAACAGTAGAGCCAGAAGACGATGCTACTAGTTTTTACAATACATCTTCGTTAGAATACGATGCTGCTATTTTAGGACAACTTTCATTTACGCCAAGACCTAATAAATCTACAGATTCTTTATTTGTTAAAATAGATGATATTTTAGGGGAAGAGATTTTTGATAAAATTGTAAACAATGATATTAATAACACAGACGATTTTTTACAATATTTTAAAGGATTGGTAATTGCGCCAGATACGTCTGTAAATAGTCATGTTTTAGGTTTTAATGCACAAACTACAACGGGTACAGGGAATTCTATAATGCGATTGTATTATTCTATAATTGATGATGACAGTGAGAATAATGATTATTATATAGATTTTGTAATTTCTGCAGCAGGACAGCAGTTTAATGAAATAAAAACAGATTTGTCTAGTACCGTTTTAGGTGATTTTGAAGATGGTGAAGAAATTAAATTAAGCACTGTTACTGATAATTTATTGTTTGCACAATCTGGAACAGGAATTTCAGCGAGAATAGAAATGCCTTCTATTAAAAGACTTTCTGAGTTGTATGAAAATGCTGCTACTTTAAGTGCCGAATTAACCTTTAGCCCATTAAAAGGAAGTTATAGTGATGATAATCCGCTACCAGAATACTTGTCGGTTTATATTGTAGATCATAAAAATAGAATTATACAACAACTTACAGATATAGACGGCAATACTGCTTCAGCAATTTTAATAGCAGATACAGATGAGTTTAATGAAGACACTTATTACTACGTTAATTTAAGTGGTTTTGTTGAGCAAATTTTATATTCAGATACCGATTTAAATTATGCCTTAATGATTCAGTCGGAAAACTTCTCTAAAGAAGTAAGTAATGTAGTAATAGAAAATAACGCAAGTACCAATAGAGAAGTAAAATTATCAGTAAAATATTTAAACTATTAAGATGAGAAAAAAGATATTAATACTAGTGTTAGTAGTTTCAGGACATACTTTATTTGCCCAAAGTAACACAAATACACCTTATTCTTTATTTGGTTTAGGTGTAGAAAATAAAACAGCAACCGGTGGTTTAACAGGTTTAGGGAACACTGGTATTGCACAATCTAATCCGTTTGAAATAAATTTATTTAACCCAGCGAGTTTAAGTGGTATTTTACCAAAATCATTTTTATATGAATTTGGTTTAAACGGTACCTATTCTACCTTACAAACAAACAGTGTAAGTGAAAGTAGTAGTAACGGAAACATCTCTCACCTTGCAATTGCGTTTCCTATAAAACAAGGTTGGGGTATGAGTATTGGTTTGCTTCCGTATACAAAAACAGGGTATAATATAGATGTAGAAAATGCTATTGAAGGTTCTGCAGATACCTATATTACTAGAATTACAGGAGAAGGAGGTTTAAATAAATTTTATTTATCTACGGGGTTTAAAGTGATTAAAAATTTATCTTTAGGTGTAGATGTAGCTTTTCTTTTTGGATCTATCAATCAAGAAAGTATAGCGTATACAGGTTCTTTGGTTTCTATTAGTGATCAAAATCATTACGGAGGCGTAAAATTAAAAACAGGACTTCAATATAAATTACCATCAATTAAAGGTTTTAAAAACACTATTGGCGCTACGTTAGAATTGCCTTCATCTTTAGGAGGATCTCAAACCAGAACTTCTTATAAAACATCTTCTAGCGGAACCTCAATAAGTATAGAAGAAGATGTAGAAAATGATTTAGAAAATTTCGAATTGCCATTTTCCTACGGAGTAGGACTTACTTCTGTAATCAATAAAAAAATTACTACAAGTTTAGATTACCGAAAATTACTTTGGAGCGACACTGCACAACCTCAAAATAACGAAAGTTATGCAGACCAATCTATCTATGCTTTTGGTGTAGAATATGTGTCTACATCAACAACAAATAATTATTGGGCTAACGTAAAATACAGAGCTGGTATTAATTACAATACAGGTTTTTTAAAGATTTCTAACCAACAAATAGATAGTTATTTTGTGTCTTTTGGGGTAGGTTTACCAATGAGAAAGTATAGTAATGATAATTTTAATATTTCTTATTCTTACGGTAGAGAAGGTACTTTAGATAGCAATTTAATTCAAGAAAATTTTCATAAAATTACTTTAAACCTAAATTTTGTAGGGCAATGGTTTCAAAAAAAGAGAATAGATTAAGTAAATAGCACTGTAATTCTATTTTCAACAAGGGGTTTAAACTCCTTGTTAATGAAATGTTGTATTTTTGCAAAAAATTATATTCTTTTGGATACTACAAATCATAAATCGACAAACCTTAATAAATATATCAGCTCATCTGGTATGTGCTCTCGTAGAGAAGCAGAAAAATTTATAAATGAAGGTAGAGTTACCATCAACGGTAAACCAACTCAATTAGGTAATCGAGTTGCTAAAAAAGATGTTGTAAAGTTAGACGGACGATTAGTAGAACCTAAAAATGTTACGTTATATATTGCTCTAAATAAGCCGGTAGGTATTGTTTCTACCACCGATGATAGAGAACCAAATAACATTGTAAAACACGTAAATTATCCAGAAAGATTATTTCCAATTGGACGTTTAGATAAACCGTCTGAAGGATTAATTTTTTTAACCAATGATGGAGACATCGTTAACAAGATTCTACGTGCAGGTAACAACCACGAGAAAGAATATTTTGTTTCTGTAGACAAATCTATCACCGATGATTTTATTGATAAAATGGGGAGCGGAATTCCTATTTTAGGTACTATGACCAAAAAATGTTTGGTAGAAAAAGTAAGTGATAAAATTTTTAAAATTATTTTAACGCAAGGATTAAACCGCCAAATTCGTAGAATGTGCGAATACTTAGATTACGAAGTAACTAAGTTAAAACGTACTAGAATAATGAATGTTGAGCTTGGTTATCTACAATCTGGAGATTGGCGAGAATTAACAGATGAAGAGATGAAAGAAATTAATAAAATGATTTCTAGTTCATCAAAAACTCAAGAAGCATCTGCAGTTAAAGAGAAGCCTAAAAAGCAAGTCTCTAAGAAAAAAGCAGCGCCAACTAAAAACGATTTCAATAAAAAAAGTGCCTCTTTTAGAAAATCATCTCCAAAAAGTAAAAGAAATAACGCTGGTGCTTCCTCTAAAAAGAAACGCTGGTAATCTTTTTTGGACGTTACCTTGCAGGTCAGGCTTTACGCTATATCTTTTTTTATAATTTTAAGCAAAAGCTTAAAATTATAAAAAAAGGATGCCGCTTCAATCCTTAACGCACATTTTAGCCAACCAAAATAAAGCCATAATTTTTTGCCTTTTTTATAACAGTTCATTTTATTTATCAATTCTTAAATAATAGTATCTTTGCAGGCAATGAAATGGAAATTTATTTTAAAATAAATAAATGAGAGAATCAATTAATCATATAGGTTCTAAACTTTTGTA
Organism: Polaribacter sp. NJDZ03; assembly: GCF_019263805.1. Classification (NCBI taxonomy): domain Bacteria; kingdom Pseudomonadati; phylum Bacteroidota; class Flavobacteriia; order Flavobacteriales; family Flavobacteriaceae; genus Polaribacter; species Polaribacter sp. NJDZ03. The sequence continues at coordinate 1,447,527 of NZ_CP079195.1, read as the reverse complement.
ATTAATTATAGTTACAAAAATCATCAAAAATTAAACGATTGAAATTCGACTTAAAAATTACCGACCCAAAAAGTAAGGCAAGAGCAGGAGTAATAACAACTGATCACGGAGTAATAGAAACTCCTATTTTTATGCCAGTGGGAACTGTTGGAACCGTAAAAGGAGTACATCAAACAGAATTAAAAAACGACATAAAACCAGATATAATTTTAGGAAACACCTATCACTTATACTTACGTCCAGGAATGGATATTTTAGAAAAAGCAGGTGGTTTACATAAGTTTATGAATTGGGATAGTAATATCTTAACAGATTCTGGGGGTTACCAAGTATATTCTCTTTCTGGAAGAAGAAAAATTAATGAAGAAGGCGTAAAGTTTAAGAGTCATATAGATGGTTCTATGCATTTCTTTACTCCAGAAAACGTAATGGAAACGCAACGTACAATTGGTGCAGATATTATTATGGCGTTTGATGAATGTACACCATATCCTTGCGATTATAATTACGCAAAACGTTCTATGCATATGACGCATAGATGGTTAGATAGATGTATTAACCATTTAGATAAATTGCCTTATAAATACGGTTTCGAGCAAACTTTTATGCCAATTGTACAAGGTAGTACTTATAAAGATTTACGTAGACAATCTGCAGAATATATTGCAAATTCAGGACAGCAAGCAAATGCAATTGGAGGTCTTTCAGTTGGGGAGCCAGCGGAAGAAATGTATGCAATGACAGAGGTTGTTACAGAAATTTTACCAGAAGACAAACCAAGATATTTAATGGGAGTTGGTACGCCAATTAACATTTTAGAAAACATTGCGTTGGGTATAGATATGTTCGATTGTGTAATGCCAACTAGAAATGCTAGAAATGGTATGTTGTTTACAGCACACGGTTCTATCAATATAAAAAATAAAAAGTGGGCAGAAGATTTTAGTCCAATAGATGATATGGGAATTACTGGAGTAGATACCATGTATACTAAAGCCTATTTACGTCATTTATTTGCAGCAAAAGAAATGTTAGGAAAGCAGATTGCCTCAATTCATAATTTAGGTTTTTATGTTTGGTTAACACGTGAAGCAAGAAAACATATCTTAGCAGGAGACTTTAGAGAGTGGAAAGATATGATGGTAAAACAAATGGATAAACGTCTTTAAAAAGTAAGCAGTGAGCAGTCTCAGTTTACAATTAGAATAGTAACGTTTTAAGAAAGAATTAGAATAAAAGATAATATAATAAGTAAAAAAAAATCACTTCGTAAAAGTCCTTCCCTTCGGGAAGGATTTAGGATGGGCTTATGAAAATAATAGACTGGTACATATTAAAACGATTTTTGGTAACTTTTTTGTTCACCTTATTAATCTTGATTCCTATTGCTATTGCTATAGATATATCAGAAAAGATTGATAACTTTTTAGAACATACAGAATTAGGATTGTACCAAATTATAGATGAATATTACAAAAATTTTATCATCTATTATACCAATACTTTTATGCCTTTGGCATTATTTATTGCTGTAATTTTATTTACATCTAAACTATCAAATAATACAGAAATTATTGCTATTACAAACGCAAGAGTTTCGTTTACACGCTTTTTATATCCTTATTTTCTTGGAGCTACTTTAGTTACCATTATTTCTTTAGGAATGAATCATTTTGTGGTTCCTAATAGTAGTAAGGAAAGGAAAAAGTTTGAAAGAGAGTATATTAAAAATAATAGGCAAAAGCACGAGTTAAAATATGTTAGAGAATTTAGTTTGCAACTTACAGATAGCACCTACATCTTTATACGTAATTTTGATACAGAAGTAAATTCTGGTTATGATTTTACATCAGAAGTATATGATGGAATAGAAATGAAATCTAAATTAGTTTCTGATAGAATAACGTTTAGTGATAAAGATTCTACTTTTACCTTATCTAATTGGAAATTACGTAAGATTTTTAAGGATAGAGATAGCATTTTTTCTGGGACTAAAATAGATACCACTTTTAACTTTACTCCAAGAGATTTAATTTATAAATCTGCTTTAGCACAAGAAATGCCTTCTGGAGAATTACTACGATTTATTGGAGTTTCTAAAAAGAGAGGTGTTAAAAACTTAAATGCATACTTGGTAGAATTTCATAAAAGAACAAGTTTACCAATAGCTTCATATATTTTAACAATTATTGCCGTTGCTTTAGCTTTTAGAAAAAGAAGAGGTGGTACTGGAGTAAATTTAGCTATAGGTATTGGGCTTATGTTTATGTATGTTTTTCTAATGAAAATAGCGGAGGTTTTAGGTGCTGTTGCAGGAGTTAATTCTCTACTTTATGTTTGGCTGCCTAATATTGTTTTTGGCTGCGTAGCTATTTATCTCTACTATAATGCAAGAAAATAAGTTAAACAATTATTTACAGTTACACCTTATCGTTTTTATTTGGGGGTTTACTGCAATTTTAGGTGCATTAATTAGTTTAGATGCCGTTCCATTGGTTTGGTATAGAATGTCTTTAGCGGTAGTTTTTATTGTGCTATATTTTATTATTAAAAAGAAATCATTTAAAGTAGATAAAAAAGGAATTTTAAAGTTTTTTCTAACAGGAGTTATTATAGCCCTACATTGGATCTTTTTTTTTAAAGCCATAAAGGTTTCTAATGTTTCTGTTGCGCTAGTAACTATAAGTACAGGTGCATTTTTTGCAGCTTTAATAGAACCTGTTTTCTATAAAAGAAAAATTAATCCATTAGAAATGGTGTTGGGTTTAATTGTTATTTTTGGGCTTTATATCATCTTTAATTTTGAAAGTCAATATAAATTAGGAATCATCTACGCATTAATGGCATCTTTTTTAAGTGCATTATTTTCTGTACTTAATGGTCTTTTTATTAAAGAATATGCTGCGAATACAATATCATTATATCAGTTAGTTTTCGGGGTACTTTTTATAACTATTTATCTTTTAGTTACAAATGGTTTCTCTGCCTCTTTTTTTATAATTCCAAATTCAGACTGGGTATACCTTTTAATTTTAAGTAGTATTTGTACCGCATATGCATTTATAGCTTCTGTTAAAATAATGAAATATATATCGCCTTATACAGTGATGCTAACCATCAATTTAGAACCTATTTATGCAATTATTTTAGCATTACTTATATTTGGTGAAAAAGAAAAAATGAATCCAGAATTTTATTTTGGAGCATTTATAGTACTCTTTGTAGTTTTATTAAACGGAATTATAAAGAATAAAACAGTGATAAGAAATAAACTAAAAGCAAAGACTGTTAGAAAAAAGTAACTTCTTTTTAAAAAAAACAACTAATTTTATAGTATGTTTGTCTATTCAAACAACTAAAATCAAATAATTACAATATGGAATATTTAGATTTTGAAATGCCTATTAAAGAGCTTTTAGATCAACTAGATAAGTGTGAAATTATCGGTAAAGAAAGTGATGTAGATGTAAGTGCTACTTGTAAGAAAATCGAAAAAAAATTAGATAAAGCGAAGAAAGATATTTATAAGAACTTAACGCCTTGGCAAAGAGTTCAATTATCTAGGCATCCTAATAGACCTTATACTTTAGATTATATTAAAGCTATTTGTGGAGACACCTTTATGGAGCTTCATGGAGATAGAAATGTAAAGGATGACAAAGCCATGATTGGTGGGCTAGGTAAAATTGGCGATCAATCTTATATGTTTATTGGTCAACAAAAAGGATACAATACAAAAACACGTCAATACAGAAACTTTGGGATGGCAAATCCTGAAGGTTACAGAAAAGCATTGCGTTTAATGAAAATGGCAGAGAAATTTAGCATTCCTGTAGTTACTTTATTAGACACGCCTGGTGCATACCCTGGTTTAGAAGCAGAAGAACGTGGGCAAGGAGAAGCAATTGCTAGAAATATTCTTGAAATGACTCGTTTAAAAACACCTATTATTACGGTTGTTATTGGAGAAGGAGCTTCTGGTGGTGCTGTAGGTATTGGAGTTGGAGATAGAGTATACATGATGGAAAATACTTGGTACACTGTTATTTCTCCAGAATCTTGTTCTTCTATTTTATGGAGAAGTTGGGAGTACAAAGAGCAAGCTGCTGCTGCTTTAAAGTTAACAGGTACAGATATGAAGAGGTTAAAATTAATTGACGGAATTATAGATGAGCCAGTAGGTGGTGCACATGCTGATAGAGAAGGAGCTTTTAAAGCGGTACAAGAACAAATTGTTGCTGCTTTTGATGAATTAAAAGATTTAACTAAAGTAGATTTAGTTTCTAAAAGAATGGATAAATATGCAGCAATGGGAGTTTACAAAGAGTAATCTCTTTTTGTTAAGTATAAAAAAAAGGCGAAATCTACATGTAGATTTCGCCTTTTTTTATGAATTTACTAAATTCAAGAGATATTTAAACTAACTTTTTTAGAGTATTAGAAACACAACTAATCTTGGTTTTTGATTCTAAAAGTAAAGTGGTCTAATATCTTTTATGGAATATAAATATTAAATATCTAAAGATTCTAATAATGTTTTAAGTCTAGGATCTGAAGGTCTTGGTGCATTTGCATCTACAATGTTTCCTTGTGGATCAATTAAAATAAATCTTGGAATACCAGAGATTTGATATGCTTGCTGAAAACTAAAATCTTGTCCAGCCCAAAGTTGCACTCCTTTTAATTCGTTTTCTTTTACAAAATCTCTCCATTTTTTTTCTGCAGCTTCCCAAGAACCACCACTTCTTCTAGCTTCATCAGTAGAGATACTTAAAAACGCTATGTTTTTATTATGAAATTCTTTTTCTAAACTTTTTAAAGAAGGTATTTCTCTAATACATGGTCCACACCAAGTTGCCCAAACATCTATATATACATATTTTCCTTTAAAAGAATCTAAAGATTTTTTTCCTCCTTTAACATCTACATAGTCTTCAAATTTAGGAGATACACTTCCTTTTCCCATACTTTTACTTGATACATATGTTTTTTCAAAGTAATCAAACATTTGTGCGTTTTGTTTAGAAGCCATGTCAACTAGAGAACTATCTAAATCATTATAAGAAGATAAAAGACTATTAAAATCTTTTTTTAATGAGATCATTTTAGCATCAAAAGCTTCTTGGTCTAAAGCAAAAAGATCTGCAGGGTTTCCTATATGTTCACTTTGTTCTATTTGTGCAACTATAAAATTAGAGTTAGAAGATCCAGTTCCTGAATACTTAAAACTTTTCATAAATTCTTCTGCATTACCTTTTACTGTAATGTCGAATCCATTTTTTAAATATAATGGAGCTCTTTTTTGAGTACTAGTTTGAAAAGTATAAACATCTACTTTTGGTACTTTTAAAGAATCTTTAAAAGAACCATCTTTATTAATTGTAATTGTTTTAAGGATTCCCATTCTATTAGAGATTGTTAAAATAGAATCTGTATTGTTTTCTAATTTACCTGATAAAGAAACGTATTCTTTAGAATGTTCTTTTGTACAAGAAGCAATTGCTAATAATGTAAAAAGTGCAAGTGTTAATTTTTTCATTTTTTTTTATTCTTAAATTTAATTACAAATATATGATATATGCATAAATAAATATAGTTAAAATTCTTTGCATACGCAGAATAGAAGTAATGTTTTTGATCGTTTGTTAAATAAGAAATAAGTATAAAAGTAGTTGATTTCTAAAACTATAATTCAGAGAGTTTAAAAGGAAAGACTTATTTCTCTGTTGCGCTTAAATTAACCTTAATCCTAATTTATAGAATTAATCTACGTCAATAACTATAACTTCTATTCCTAATTTTATGAGTTCTTTTTTGTAGCTGTCTTCTATTCCAGAATCTGTAATTATTTGATCAACCTCTTCAAGTCCACAAATTCTTCCAAAACCTTTTCTTCCAAATTTCGAAGAATCAGCAAGAATTATTATTTTCTGGGCAGATTTTATCATTATTTGATTAATAGATGCTTCCATAGAGCTCGTTGTGGTTAAGCCAAAATCAAGATCAATTCCATCAACCCCTAAAAATAATTTTGAACATGTAAATTCAGAAAGCATTTTTTCACCTAATGGACCAATTACAGACGAAGAGCTTTTTCTAATAAGCCCTCCAATTTGAATAACTTCAACATCGTTTAATTTAGAAAGAATTAAGGCTGCGTTTAAAGAAGCTGTTAAAACGGTTAACCCTTTTGTAGGGGGTATCTGTGCAGCAAGTTCTGTAATGGTTGTTCCGGAGGCTAGAATTATACTATCGTTTGGTAAAATTAATTTGCTTGCTTTAGAAGCTATTCCTGTTTTTTCACTTCTATGTATCTTTTCTTTTTCAGTAACTGTTTTTTCTTGCGTATATGGGTTTGTAGGAACTGCTTTTCCGTGTGAACGAAATAATAAATTTAATTCTTCAAGATGTTTCAAATCCTTTCTTATTGTTACAGCCGAAACTTTAAACTCTTCGCTTAACTCTAGAACCGTAACAAAACCATTCGTTTTTAACTTGTCAAGTATTATTTTATGTCTATCACCTATGTTTATATACATATTTTATTTTATTAAACAAATATAGTCACTTTTAGAATGTAAATAAACTAAAAATAGATGTTTATGTTTCGTTTTGTAAGCTATTGAAACATAAAAAAACACTTAATTACCTTTTTTATGATCAATATTACCATTTACAACACTATGTAAAGCCTTGTGAAACCTGAGTAACTTAAAATAATAAAAAAAAACCTTCATATTGTTTCGTTTTGTTTCAAATTGATTATATATTTACAATCAGAATTTTAACAAATGTTTAATAAATTGATATTATGATTAGAGATGAAATGATAAAAAAGGTAAGTAATAATACTGAGGAGTATGATTTCATAATAATTGGAGGTGGAGCTACGGGAATTGGTATTGCTTTAGAGGCATCGGCAAGAGGGTACTCTGTAGTGTTGTTAGAAAAGTCAGATTTTACAAAAGGAACATCTAGTAAGGCAACTAAGTTAATGCATGGAGGTGTTAGATATTTGGCTCAAGGAAATGTTGGTTTGGTTAGAGAAGCCGTTGTAGAAAGAGGTTTAATGCTTAGAAATGCGCCTCATATTGTTAAGAGTCAGTCATTTATTATACCTACGCATGGTTTGTATGATGAAATTTTGTATACAGTAGGTTTAACTTTTTATGATTTATTAGCAGGGAAATTAAGTTTAGGTAGATCTAAAAGAATTTCAAAAACTAAAACTTTAAAGCGTATCTCTCTTATTAATCCAGATAAAATATCTGCAGGAGTTGTTTATTTTGATGGTCAGTTTGATGATTCTCGTATGGCGATAAATACGTTACAAAGTGCATCAGAAATGGGAGCTACTGTTATAAATTATTGTAACGTGAATAATTTAATTAAAGATGCTGCAGGAAAGTTAACGGGTGTTTCGTTTACTGATGAAGAAAGTGGTAAGATTCATGAAATTAAAGGGAAGCAAATTGTAAATGCGACAGGAGTATTTGCAGATGATGTGTTAAGAATGGATTCTCCAGGTGCTAAAAAAACAATAGCGCCAAGTCAGGGTGTTCATTTAATTTTAGATAAATCATTTTTACCAGGAGATGATGCCATTACAATTCCTAAAACAGATGATGGTAGGGTATTGTTTTTAGTGCCATGGCATAATAGAGTTATCGTTGGTACAACAGATACACCTATAGCAGAAGAATCTTTAGAGCCTGTTGCTTTAGAAGAGGAGGTTGATTTTATTTTAAAAACAGCTGGTAGATATTTAACAAAAGCACCAAAGAGGAGTGATGTATTAAGTGTATTTGCAGGTTTACGTCCTTTAGCAGCTACGCAAGGGGATGGAGATAAAACAAAGGAAATTTCTAGAAGTCATAAAATTTATACTTCAGAATCTGGTATGTTAACGATGGTTGGTGGTAAATGGACCACTTTTAGAAAAATGGGTGAAGATTTAGTTGATAAATCAGAAAAACTACATGGTTGGGCACACATTCCAACAAAAACAAGAAATTTAAAAATTCACGGATATAAGGAAAATGTAGATTTTACAAAGCCTTTTTACTTTTATGGTTCTGATGAAGAAAAAATGTTAAAACTGGCAAAAGATAAAAATTTAGAAGCTTTTGTAGGTCCTTCATCAAAAGTAATTGAAGCGCAAGTTGTGTGGGCTGTTCAGAATGAAATGGCTAGAACTGTAGAAGATTTCTTAGCAAGAAGAACGCGTTGTCAATTATTAGATGCAAAAGAGAGTTTAAAAATGGCACCAAAAGTAGCAGAAATTATGGCAAAAGAATTAGGGAAAGATATTCATTGGCAAAAAAGTCAAATAGCAGATTATCAAAAAGTGACCTCTAATTATATTTTGTAAGCAATTATAAGTTTAACTAAAACAATTAACTAACAACATGAAAGACAAATTAATTTTAGCGTTAGATCAAGGTACAACATCGTCAAGAGCTATTCTGTTTAACCACAACGGAAAAATTGTTAGATCATCTCAAAAACCATTCGAGCAAATTTTTCCTAAACCAGGATGGGTAGAGCATTGTCCGAATGAAATTTGGTCTTCACAGATATCTGTAGCAGCAGAGGTAACAGCACAAGAAGGTATTTCTGGTCAAGAAATTGCAGCTATTGGAATTACAAACCAAAGAGAAACTACTATTGTTTGGGATCGAGAAACAAGCGAACCTATTTATAATGCTATAGTATGGCAAGACCGTAGAACTGCAAAATATTGTGATGAATTAAAAGCAGCAGGTCATATAGATATGATTAAAAAGAAAACAGGTTTAGTTTTAGATGCGTATTTCTCTGCAACAAAATTAAAGTGGATTCTTGATAATGTTGAGGGAGCAAGAGAAAAAGCAGAAGCTGGTAAGTTATGTTTTGGTACTGTAGATACTTGGCTTGTTTGGAAGTTAACAAGAGGTAAAATGTTTATTACAGATGTTTCTAATGCAAGTAGAACTATGTTATTAAATATTCACTCATTAGAGTGGGATGAAGAGTTGTTAGAATTATTTAATATTCCTAAAGCAATACTACCTGCAGTTAAAGAAAGTAGTGAGGTTTATGGTACTACGGCTACAACGTTATTTTCTAGTAAAATTCCTATTGCTGGTATTGCAGGAGATCAACAAGCAGCTTTATTTGGACAAATGTGTACCAAGCCAGGAATGATAAAAAACACCTATGGTACAGGTTGTTTCTTATTAATGAATACCGGTGAGAAAGCAGTATATTCTAAAAATAATTTATTAACAACAATTGGTTGGAAAATTAATGGAAAAACTACATATGCTTTAGAAGGAAGTGTTTTTGTTGGTGGAGCAGCTATACAGTGGTTGCGTGATGGAGCAAAAATAGTAAAAACAGCTCCCGGAATAAATCATTTAGCAGAAACAGTACCCGATAATGGAGGTGTTTATTTTGTTCCAGCAATGACAGGTTTAGGAGCTCCGTATTGGGATCAATATGCACGTGGTGCTATTTTGGGAGTTACAAGAGGAACTACAGATGCTCATATTGCACGAGCAACATTAGAAGGTATTGCTTTTCAAGTTTATGATGTTGTAAAGGCGATGGAAGCAGATTCTGGAGAAAAAAGTATTGAATTAAGAGTAGATGGAGGTGCAGCTGCAAGTGATTTATTAATGCAAATTCAGTCAGATTTATTTGGTTTTAAAATTTTGCGCCCTAAAACTTTAGAAACAACAGCGTTAGGAGCTGCTTATTTAGCAGGTTTAGCAGTTGGTTTTTGGGATAGCGTAGATGATATACATGCACAATGGGTTATCGATAAAGAATTTTACCCAAAGGCAGATAAGGATACCGTAGAAAACATGTTGCATTATTGGCATAAAGCTGTAAAATGCGCACAAAGCTGGATAGAAGAATAGCAAAACTTAATAATTTTAAAAACTTAAATTATGTCAATTTTAGTAGCAGAAATATTAGGGACCATGTTAATGATTTTATTAGGTAATGGTGTGGTAGCTAATGTAGTATTAAAGGGAACGAAAGGAAATGATTCTGGATGGATTGTTATAACAACCGGTTGGGCTTTGGCTGTGTTTGTAGGTGTTGTGGTTGCAGGGCCTTATAGTGGAGCGCATTTAAACCCAGCTGTAACCATTGGTTTGGCTACAGCAGGTAAGCTTTCTTGGAGTTTGGTTCCAGAATATATTATGGGTGAGTTTATAGGTGCAATGTTAGGCGCTTTCTTAGTGTGGTTGTTTTATAAAGATCACTTTAAAGTAACGGAAGATGAGGGAGGTAAGTTAGCGTGTTTTTGTACAGGACCTGCAATTAGAAATACTTTTTCTAATCTAATTAGCGAAATAATAGGAACCTTTGTATTGCTCTTTGTAATATTCTATTTAGCAGGACCAAGTATAGAGATTGCTGCAGATGCCCAAGCCATAGTTGGTTTAGGATCTTTAGGAGCTGTGCCTGTTGCTTTTTTAGTATGGGTAATTGGTTTGTCTTTAGGAGGTACTACAGGATATGCAATTAATCCGGCAAGAGATTTAGGACCTAGAATTATGCATGCAATCTTACCTGTAAAAGGAGGTAGTGATTGGGGTTATTCTTGGATTCCTATTGTGGGACCAGTTATTGGGTCTGTTTTAGCTGCTCTTCTATATGTAGCTTTAGTTTAAAATTATTCCATAAAAGTTAAAAATATATAAAATGAAAAAAGTATTAATAATACTTGTAGCTGCATTTGCGGCGCAGATAGCTATTGCTCAAGAAAAAACGTTAAAAGAGAGTCCAATTGATTTTTCTGTAGACTTAAAAACCAATCATCTGTGGAGAGGGTTAATTATAACAGACAAGCCAATGGCTGCTGTTTTTGTGAAGCTTAAGCTAAATGAATCGGGAAGTTTTACCACTGGTTTTTGGGGAGGAATGTCTTTTTCTAATGAAAGTGATGGGACTTCATATAAGGAAATTAACTACTATGTGCAGTATGCTAAAAACGGACTTTCTATAGGTTTGTGGGATTTGTTTAACACTAGAGGTGCTGTTAATCCTGATGTTTGGGATTATGATAAAACATCTACAGGTCATTTGTTAGATCTAAGAACTTCTTACAAGTTTAAAGAAAGTTTTCCGCTAACTGTGGAAGCCGATGTACTTTTATTTGGAGGTAAAGATGCACAGTATTCTAATTTAGATTATGAGCAACGTTACTCTACATATGTTCAAGTATCTTATCCTTTAATAAAAGAATCTAAAGTAGATTTAGATGGTTTTGTAGGTGCTGGTTTTTCATTAAATGGAGATACTCATTTATATGGAGATGGAAATGAAAACTTTAATTTAGTAAACGTAGGTTTAACGGCTTCAAAAATAATTGAATTAGGGAATTACAACGTACCTGTTTCAACGACTATAATGTGGAATCCTTCTTTAGAATATGCAAGAATTCAATTAGCAATTAGTCTTTTTTAAAGAAAGATAAATAAAGTGTTTGTATAATAATTAGTTATTGTATAATAATAACAAAAAAAAAGTCTTCTTTTAAAGTAGTTTTACTTTAAAAGAAGACTTTTTTTGGTTAAATAAATCGTGGTTTATTTATTTTTTACAAAAATTAATTTGTGTCTGCTCTTTGAATTTTCTCTTTGGTCTAAATCAAATTTACCAATAGACTTAATTAGTGGAGTTAATTTATCGAAACCATAATTTCTAGAATCAAAATTGGGTTGTTTTTTTTGAAGTAAACTTCCTACGTCACCAAGAAATGCCCAACCTTCTTCATCCGATAAATCTTCAATTGTTGTAGATATTAGTTTTATAACTTTTGATGTTATTTTATCGACACTATCTTTTTCGCTATCTTTAGTGTTAACACTTTCTTTCTTTTCAGTTTGTTTTCTAAGAATTTCTATATAAATAAATTTATCACAAGCAACAATAAAGGGGGTGGGAGTTTTTTTCTCTCCAATACCAATAACTTGCTGGCCTGCTTCTCTTAATCTAGTAGCGAGTTTGGTAAAATCGCTATCGCTAGAAACTAAGCAAAAACCATTTACTTTTTCTGAATAAAGAATATCCATCGCATCAATAATCATAGCAGAATCTGTAGCGTTTTTACCTGTAGTATATGCATATTGCTGTATAGGAGTAATCGCATTTTGTAACAGTAAATTTTTCCATTTAGATAAATGCGGACTCGTCCAATCTCCATAAATTCTTTTAATAGTTGGGTTGCCATACTTTGCAATTTCTTCCATCATTTCCTTAACGTGAGCAGACGGTATGTTGTCTCCGTCTATAAGTACTGCTAAATTTATATTGTCTTGGGCCATTTTATTTTGTTTTGTAATTGCAAAGAACATAAATATGTTCTGCATTTTTTATTCTATTAATTATAAATTAAAAGTAAAGTTAGTTTTTTGATTTCATAAAATCAACAAGTACTAAATATTTGTTTTAATCAAAATTGAACAATTAAATTAATTTAAAGTTTTCATTTTTACTTTAAACATTTTTGCAGCAGAGGTGTAGCCTCCTTCTGTTCCGTCTACAAAGTGTGCATGTTTTGTTTTTCTGTCTAACACGTAACAAGACATTACGGAAGCATGTGTTATATGAATACCATAAATAATTTTATTTTCTTTTTCTAATTGATTAAGGTAGGTTGTAAAAAGATCTATTTTAGGTTGTTCTGCTGTAAATATTGTATTAATCATACCGTCTAACATAAAAGTGTGTGATAATTGACCAATTTGATTTAAGTATTGCTTTCCGTCTTCAGACATGTTAAAATACCACTTACCAATTAAAGTTTTAAACCAATTTTTTAATAAATATTTTAAGTTTTTATTGTCAAGAGTTACTTTCATCTCTTCCCATATTTTAGAAATGCTAAAATTTAATTTTAAATTTGTTGTCTTTATAGGTTGTCTGTTATTAAAGGAGCCAAAAATAGTATCCATTTTTGTAAGTACCTCTTTATAAATTGCTCTTTGATCATTTTCGTTTACAGTATCTAACAGTAAACAAATAACTTTTTTTTGGGTTTGTCTTGGGTTTATTTCTTTCCACCTACATTCCATCCCTTCTAGGTTTAAAAGGTCTTTTTTAAAATGAATATCTTCTATTACAGTAAAAGTGTTTTTAATGATTTCTTCTGCTTTTTTTAAACCATTTCCAAGAATAATAGGAATTGCTAATTGATCTGTTAATTGATGTTTTGCTATTTTTAAATAAGCTTTTTTTTCTGATAATTCTGTTATAGAAATATGTCCAACTCTAAGTATTAAATCGATGTTTTTTTTAATATGAAGACTGTAATTTTCTAATACTAAGGTGATTTTATTTAGAAGTATCGTCGGTATAATAAAAGTAGCTCCATCTCCACCAAAAAAATAAGGAATTTCTATGTTTTTCTTCTCTTTTCTAATGGTGTTTAATACAGAAATTATTGCTCCGGTTGCTGTTAAGTTTATCTGATGATGCTTGCCTTCATCAACAGCTTTGGTTGAGTTTTTAACATCAACAACTACTACATGCCAAGTGTTTGGTAATTCAGAAAAATCAGATTCATCTGCTAATAAATCTACAAGAGTTTTATTAGATTTTTTTAATTTGGTGTAGTATTTTATATTTTCCATTAGTGTAAATACAGATTAATGAGATATATGTGTGGATTGCTAAGTTAGTTTTTTTTAAAATAAATAAGAAGTTAAAAATGATATGGCTTTGTTAAGAAAAGGTTGAATCAAAAAAAATCTCAAAATGTACATTTTGAGATTTTTTATAACTAATTTATGTTTTAAAAAAGGATCCTTTTTATTTTTTAATTATTTTCTTAGAAATATGTAATCCATTTTCAAATGTAAAATTGATAAAATAGACTCCAGAAGGAAGTGTACCTATTCGTATATTTTGATTTTCGCCTACGTTATTCATTTTTTTCTGAATCAATTGCTTTCCAGAAATATCACTAATAAAAACGTTATAGTCTTCATTATTGTTGGTTATATCAAAATATAAAAAATCCTGAGTAGGGTTTGGGAATAGTTTTATGTCAAAACTATTTGTTGAAATATCATCGATACTTAAAGTACTAGGATTTATATTCCAAAGTGTCGTAGAGAAATGTACCGTTTCATGATTGTCAACTTTAAGTAATGTAGTTTTATCTTCAATAGTTGCCAGTAGTTGATTATTTCCACTCGCTAAATCTTCTTTTGAAATAGAGACCGTATAGTCTTCACTATTTATTACAGTTCCGTTTAAAGTCCACGTAATATCTAAGGTATTTGGAAGTGGATTTATAGTGTTTATTGTAAGATCTATAGTTGTAGATAAATCTATAGAACCTGTGTTTTGTGGAGCATAGTTTTCTATTACCGAGGTTAAAGAATGTATTTTTTCTATAGTTCCCTCTGTACAAACTGAACAAAAAGGACTATTTAAAGATTCCATTTTACAATTTTGATGTGGTTTATACCAGCTTGCAGCTGTTCCGGATGTACCATGCGGATAAATACCAACTCCATTTTGGTTCATCCAATTTTTCCATTTTACATTTGTTGGGTTTGTTTCTTGGGTCATGTTTATGCCTTCTCTTACATAAATATCTCCAGGGTAATACTCATCAATAAGATTTGCAAAAGAGTGTCCTAACTCATGTATGGCAATTTGGTTAGCTGACGCATGCAAGGATGCTACGGCAATTTCACCACCACTACCACCATAATAAGGGCTGTTTACTAAAACTAAAACAATGTCGTAATTAGGAAAATTATTAGCTAAAACAGTGTTTACTATAGCGTTGTTAGCTACTAAAAGTCTATGAACATCATATGCATCAAAAGTCGATTCAAAATAATTATCTACTGTAGCTGTAGGTTGATTGTTAGAAGTAGCTTCATCTGATGCTGTACGTGGGTGTTTTGCGCCACTTTCATTAGAAGGTACTTTTATGGCATGCACATTAAAGTAATTTTTATATTCTTTATAAGGTGTTTCTGCAAACAGCGCATTTGAAAAATTAGTAGCATCTGTTATAAATTGATTCAGTTCTGTACTTTGGTATCCGTCTGATAGAATTACAACATTAATTCTACTATCATTAGAACCAGATTGTGTAATTGTGGTTACATCAAAAGTTTGTGCTTTAACAGATGCGCATAAAAATAGAATAGATAAGAGTAGTATTTTTTTCATAATTGTATTTTTAAAAGACTGTTATTGGTTTCACTTAGCAATTTAAGTGTTATAAATTTTGTTTGTGGTTTTAAACCCATTCGAATAGATAGGGTAGTGCTGTCTAATTCAATTGTTTTTCGACTTAATTTACCAAAATCATCTATGTATTCGAAGTTTTTTATTAATGGGTTTTCTATCTGAATACTATCAATAGCTACAGAATTTACATCTTGTTGAATACAGATTAAATCTCCTGCATTACTGTCTGTTCTTTTTTGGAAATTCTTTTTAAGACTTCCTTCTGTAATTATTTTATCAATAAAAGTAAGTTCTATATTTTTATCCTTAGAAACTTTATAAGTTAAGAAAATAATTTGAGAGGCTATCGGTTTAGTTTCCTCAATGGTAGAATTGTTGGTCGTATTCTTTTTTAAAGAAGTACAACCTATTAAAGCTAGAAATAAAAGTATGTAAATAGATTTCATTTTAATTATAAATAAGCAAAGTTAGCATATTTCAATTAAAAGACAATAGTGGGTAAATTGTTCTTTTATAGAAAAAAGAAATCCCAAACTTTCGTTTGGGATTTTTATAATTTTTAAGATTCCTTTTCGGTCTCTGTCCTTATTTCTGGTTTCTTTTCACCTTTTTCAATGGTAATGGTGAGTTTATTTTCCTTCTCATCCAAATCCATATTTATGGTGTCACCTTCATAGAGTTTAGAATTTACAATTTCTTCTGCTAAAGCATCTTCAATGTATTTCTGTATCGCTCTTTTAAGTGGTCTTGCTCCATATTTTTTATCAAAGCCTTTATCCGCAATGTAATCTTTAGCTTTTTCGCTTAAGTTTAAAGTGTAGCCTAAATCTGATATTCTATGTAATAATTTATCTAACTCGATATCTATAATTTTATGAATATCGTCTCTTTCTAGAGCATTAAATACAATTACATCGTCTATTCTGTTTAAAAACTCCGGAGCAAAAGATTTCTTTAAAGCACCTTCTAGTACAGATTTTGCATGTTCATCTGCTTGTGCCGCTTTAGTAGCTGTACCAAAACCTACACCACCACCAAAGTCTTTTAATTGACGAGCACCAATGTTGGAAGTCATAATAATTATGGTATTTCTAAAATCGATTTTTCTACCTAAACTATCGGTAATGTGACCGTCATCTAAAATTTGTAGCAACATATTAAACACATCTGGATGCGCTTTTTCTATCTCATCTAACAAGACTACAGAATATGGTTTTCTTCTCACTTTTTCAGTTAACTGTCCGCCTTCTTCATAACCAACATATCCTGGAGGCGCTCCAATTAAACGAGAGATAGCAAACTTCTCCATGTATTCACTCATGTCAATTCTAATTAAAGAATCATCAGAATCAAATAACTCACGAGCTAAAACTTTAGCTAATTGTGTTTTACCAACACCCGTTTGTCCTAAGAAAATAAAAGAACCAATTGGTTTGTTAGGGTCTTTTAACCCAACTCTATTACGTTGTATGGCTTTTACTACTTTGGTAACCGCTTCATTTTGGCCAATTACTTTTCCTTTAATTAAGGCAGGTAATTCGTGTAATCTATTGGTTTCTGCTTCTGCAACTCTATTTACAGGAATTCCAGTCATCATAGAAACTACTTCTGCAACATTATCTTCCGTTACAATTTCTCTATTTAATTTAGAATCTTCTTCCCATTGGTTTTGAGCAGAATTTAAAGCAGCTTCCATGTTTTTTTCATCGTCACGTAACTTAGCAGCTTCTTCATATTTCTGTCCGTTTACAGCTTTGGTTTTTTGATCTCTAATAGTTTCTAACTTAGATTCTAATTCTAAAACTTGTTGCGGAACCACAATGTTTGTAATATGAATTCTAGATCCGGCTTCATCTAAAGCATCAATAGCTTTGTCTGGTAGGTATCTATCGGTCATGTATCTGTTTGTTAATTTTACACAAGCTTCAATAGCAGCATCTGTATAATTAACATGGTGATGTTCTTCGTATTTATTTTTTATGTTTTGTAAAATCTGTATCGTTTCGTCTACGGAAGTTGGGTCTACAATTACCTTTTGAAAACGACGTTCTAGCGCGCCATCTTTTTCGATATTCGTTCTAAATTCATCCAACGTAGTTGCACCAATACATTGTATTTCTCCTCTTGCTAAAGCAGGTTTTAGCATATTAGATGCATCTAAAGAACCGGTTGCTCCACCAGCACCAACAATGGTGTGAATTTCATCTATAAAAAGAATGATATCATCATTTTTTTCAAGTTCATTCATTAAGGCTTTCATACGTTCTTCAAACTGACCACGATATTTTGTACCCGCAACTAAGCTTGCTAAATCTAAAGAAACAATACGTTTGTCAAATAAAATCCTTGATACTTTTCTTTCAATTATTCGCAACGCTAAACCTTCTGCAATGGCAGATTTACCAACACCAGGTTCTCCAATTAACATTGGATTGTTTTTCTTTCTACGACTTAAAATTTGAGAAACGCGTTCTATTTCTTTTTGTCTACCAACAACTGGGTCTAATTTCCCTTTTTCTGCTAAATCAGTTAAATCTCTACCAAAATTATCTAATACCGGAGTCTTCGATTTTTTTACGTTTTTACCCTTTTGAGGTTGGTCAAAAGGATTTGATTTTTCTGAAGCAAATTCGTCATCAGAAGGTGTTTCTGCAATAGGGTTTAGAGGCAATTCGATATCCTCTACATGTAGCTGTTTGTAAAGCGCTTTAGCTTCGTCATAATTTACATGATATTTGTGAATTAACTTTGTAGTTGGGTCGTTTTCATTTCTTAGAATACAAAGTAATAAATGTGCCGTATCTATAGATTCGCTTTGATATAATTTAGCTTCTAAAAAAGTTGTTTTTAAGGCTTTTTCGGCTTGTCTTGTTAATCGTAAACTTGGCTTATCTGTGCTTTCTGTAAACGTTGGGTTTACAGGGTTTAATTGTTCTAATTTTTTACGCAATAAAACAAAATCAACATCAAATGCTGTTAATATTTCTACTGCTTTTCCTTCTCCTTGTCTTATTAAACCTAGTAAAAGATGTTCTGTTCCAATAAATTCTTGCCCTAAACGTAGCGCTTCTTCTTTACTGAAAGTAATTACATCTCTAACCTTTGGTGAAAAATTATCGTCCATATTTCTATCTGTCTATTATTGATGTGTTGTAAATTTAGTCCTTTTTTTTTATAGATAATTACAAAAAAGATGCCAATGCTAAAAAACTGACAGTTTGACTAAGATACCAAGGTAGAAAACTATTGTAAATCAGGCAAATAAATTCTTGTTAAAAATTATGAAATAATGTTGATAACTCTACTGAATTACAAGTGCTAAAACCTTTGTAAAAACAAGTAAAAATAGTAACTTGCCTTGTTTTAAAAAAATGACGTAAAATTAATCAAATATAAATATGGCAGACGGAGAAAAGTTAATTCCGATTAACATTGAAGAACAGATGAAAGCTGCGTACATCGATTATTCGATGTCAGTAATTGTTTCAAGAGCATTACCAGATGTAAGAGATGGGTTAAAGCCTGTTCATAGAAGGGTTTTGTTTGGTATGCATGAGTTAGGAATTAAAGCTACAGGTTCGTATAAAAAATCCGCAAGAATTGTTGGGGAAGTTTTAGGTAAGTATCACCCTCACGGAGATACTTCTGTATACGATTCTATGGTACGTATGGCACAAAGCTGGAGTGTGCGTTATATGATGGTTGATGGTCAAGGAAATTTTGGTTCTGTAGATGGAGATTCGCCAGCAGCAATGCGTTATACTGAGGTTAGAATGCAAAAAATATCAGAAGACATGTTGGCTGATATTGAAAAAGAAACAGTAGATCATCGATTAAATTTTGATGATACTTTGCAAGAACCAACCGTTTTACCAACTCGTATTCCTAATTTATTAGTAAACGGAGCTTCTGGTATTGCAGTAGGTATGGCAACAAATATGGCACCACATAACTTAACTGAAGTTATAAATGGTACCATGGCTTATATTGATAATAGAGATATTGAGATCGATGAATTAATGCAACACATTACCGCACCCGATTTTCCTACAGGAGGAATTATTTATGGTTACGATGGTGTAAGAGAGGCGTTTCATACAGGTCGTGGACGTATTGTAATGCGTGCTAAAGCTATTATTGAAGAGGTTAAAGGACGTGAGTGTATTATTGTTACGGAAATTCCTTACCAAGTGAATAAAGCAGAAATGATTAAAAAAACTGCTGATTTAGTTAATGATAAAAAAATATCTGGTATTGCGAATATTCGTGATGAGTCTGATAGAAACGGAATGCGTATTGTGTACATTTTAAAACGTGACGCAATACCTAACATCGTTTTAAATAAATTATTTAAGTATACACAATTACAAACTTCTTTTAGTGTAAATAATATTGCATTGGTAAAAGGAAGACCAGAACAATTAAACTTAAAAGAATTAATTCATTATTTTGTTGAACATAGACATGAAGTAATTGTTCGTAGAACTGAGTTTTTACTTAAAAAAGCAGAAGCTAGAGCGCATATTTTAGAAGGATTAATTATTGCTTCAGATAATATAGATGAGGTAATTAAAATTATTAGAGCCTCTAATAATGCAGATGAAGCTAGAGAAAGTTTAATTGAGCGTTTTGAATTATCTGAAATTCAAGCAAAAGCAATTGTAGAAATGCGTTTGCGTCAATTAACAGGACTAGAGCAAGATAAATTACGTGCTGAGTTTGATGAAATTATGTTAACGATAACTGATTTAAAAGATATTTTAGCAAACGAACCAAGACGTTACGATATTATAAAAGAAGAATTATCACTTATTAGAGATAAATATGGTGATGAACGTAGATCTGTAATAGAGTATGCTGGCGGAGATATGCGTATAGAAGATATGATACCTGATACCAAAGTTGTGGTAACTATTTCTAACGCAGGATATTTAAAACGTACAAACTTAGAAGAGTACAAGGTTCAAAATAGAGGAGGTAGAGGACAAAAAGGAGCAACGACAAGAAATGAAGATTTCTTAGAGCACTTATTTGTAGGTACAAACCACCAATACATGATGTTCTTTACGCAAAAAGGAAAAGTATTCTGGATGCGCGTATATGAAATACCTGAAGGTGGTAAAAATACCAAAGGTAGAGCAATGCAAAACCTTATTAATATAGAACAAGATGATAGTGTAAAGGCATTTTTAGTAACTCAAGATTTAAAAGATGAAGAGTATGTAAACAGTCATTATGTTATTATGGCAACAAAGAAAGGTCAAGTTAAAAAGACTTCTTTAGAGCAGTATTCTAGACCAAGAACAAATGGTATTAATGCAATTACTATTAAAGAAGGAGATGAATTATTAGAAGCGAAGTTAACTACTGGAGACAGTCAAGTAATGTTAGCGTTAGCATCTGGTAAATCTATTCGTTTCGAAGAAGCAAAAACGCGCCCAATGGGAAGAACTGCTTCTGGAGTAAGAGGTATTACTTTACAACATGAAAATGATGAGGTAATTGGTATGGTTGCTGTAAATGATATGGAAAGCAATATACTTGTTGTGTCTGAAAAAGGATATGGTAAGCGATCTAAATTAGAAGATTATAGAATTACCAATAGAGGTGGTAAAGGTGTTAAAACATTAAATATCTCAGAGAAAACGGGTAATTTAGTAGCTATTAAAAATGTAGATGATTCTAACGATTTAATGATTATCAATAAATCTGGATTAACAATTAGAATGGCTGTTGAAGATTTAAGAGTTATGGGACGTGCAACACAAGGGGTTCGTTTAATTAATATTAAAGATTCAGATAGTATTGCTGCAGTTGCTAAAGTGGCTCATGAAGAAGAGGTAGAAGAAGAGCTTGAAGGTGATGATATTGAAGGCGCAACTGAGAATGGCACGGAAATTGAAAATGATTCAAATGAAAATCAAGAATAATAATAAATTAATAATTAGTAAAATGAAAAATCAAATATTAGCGTTAACGGTTGGTTTCTTATCAATAGCTTCTTTTGCGCAAAAAGATGAAATAAAAGCTGCTGAAAAGGCAATTAAAAAAGGTGAATTTAAAGAAGCAAAAGCGGCATTAGCAGGTTTAGAAGCTACGGAAGATTCAATGGATTCGAAATATAAAGCAAAGTATTACTTTTTAAAAGGATCTGCTTATGGAGAGTCTGATGTTGCAAAAGCATCTGAAGCTTATAATAAATTAATTGCTTATGAAAAGGAAATTGGAAAGCAAAAATATACAAAAGAAGCAGAGCCTAAATTAAACGAGTTAGTACAATTCGTTTCTAAAAAAGCAATCAAATCATATAACGAGCAAGACTATAAAGATGCAACAAATAATTTTTATTTAACGTATAAGTTAAGTCCTACGGATACTTCTTTCTTATATAATGCAGCTTTAAGTTCTTCTTTAGCTAAAGATTATGATGCTTCTTTAAAGTTTTATAAAGAGTTACAAGATATTAATTATACAGGTATTACAACTCAATATATTGCAATAAATAAAGAAACAGGTAAAGAAGAAGATTTGGGTACTAAATCTAATAGAGATGCTATGCTTAAGTTTGGTGGGTATACAGACCCAAGTGAAAAAACTACAGAATCTAAACAAGCAGAAATTATTAAAAATATTGGTTACATTTATGTAAATCAAGGGAAACCAGAATTAGCAGTTGCTGCTTTAGAAGAAGCTAGAAAGTCTAATCCTAAAGATATTAACTTATTGTTAAATCAAGCTCAAATGTATATCCAATTAGAGCAGATGGATAAATTTGGTGAATTGATGGGAGAAGCTGTAAAACTTGACCCTACAAACCCAACGTTGTTTTTTAATTTAGGTGTTGTAAATGCACAAGAAGAGAAGAATGAAGAAGCAATTGGATTTTATAAAAAAGCGATTGAATTAGATCCAGAATATGGAGATGCTTACTTAAATTTAGGAGTTACTATTTTAAATAAAAGAATAGCAGTTATTAATGAGATGAATGAAAATTTATCGAATGAAAAGAAATATACAGAATTAGAAGGAGAGTTAAAGGTTATTTGTAAAGAAGCTTTACCTTATATTGTTAAAGCAGATGAACTAGCTAGAACAGAAGGAACTGTAAGTACTTTATTAAATATTTATGATACTTTAGAGATGACAGCAGAAGGAGATGCTTTAAGACCTATTTATAAAGAAATGAGAGGTCAGTAATTTAGACTTTCAATTTTATAAAAAAACCGAAACTAATTTTAGTTTCGGTTTTTTTTATATCATTTTTTTTATAATTCTTAATTTGTGAGTATGTTTTTGAAGTTCGGCATTAAAAATACCACTATGATCTAAAGTGTCTATTCTTACTTTACCGTGAGCGTGTATAATGTTGTAGTCGCTTAAAATAATTCCAACATGAATAATTTCTCCTTCTTCATTATCAAAAAAAGCCAAATCACCAGCTTCACTTTCTTCTATAAAACTTAAAACTTCACCTTGTGTAGCCTGTTGTCTGGCATCTCTTAAAAGTTGGTGGCCACACAGTTTATAAACCATTTGTGTAAAACCAGAACAATCAATACCAAAAGGAGTTTTACCTCCCCATAAATAAGGTGTGTTTAAGTAATTAAAAGCAGTTTGTGCAATTTTATTTTTAGATTTTTCTTCTGCTAAAACATTTCCTTCGTATACGTATAACTCTGAGTTTATTTGTAGTTTACCTGCATTATAAAATGGCAAATTAGATCCTAAAGGAATCGTGGTAAGCTCATTTTTACTATTGGTAATAAAATCTATCATTTCTGCTGATAAATATTGCTTTTCAGATTTTAGTTTTGAATAGAAATCTGCAGAGATTTCTGTATATTGTTTATTATCTATAAATCCTTCATAGTTATCAAAAGTCAAACGAATTTTACTCCATTCTTTCTGTTTTTCAATCACCTCAAAAGTTTCACCAAATAAAACTTGGCTAGTCATTTCAGATTGGTTTGATTCTTCTGCTCTTAAAGGAACAATGCTTAAATTACAAATGCCGTATAACAAGTTATGTGTTTTGAGTTTTAAATGTTCAATTAAATTTATTACTAAATTCTTTCTATAACAAATGCACTTGCTCCACCGCCACCATTACAAATAGCTGCAGCACCAATTTTAGCTTTATTTTGTTTTAAAATAGACGTTAAAGCAATTACTATTCTAGCTCCAGAAACCCCTAATGGATGTCCTAAAGAAACAGCGCCACCATTTACATTTACTTTATCATCTGTAATCCCTAAAATTTTCATATTTGCCAAACCAACAATAGAAAAAGCTTCATTTAATTCAAAATAATCTACATCATCAATAGAAATATTTGCTTTTGCTAAGGCTTTTGGTAATGCTTTAGCTGGTGCAGTTGTAAACCACTCTGGTTCGTGAGCAGCATCAGCATAACTTAGTACTTTAGCTAAAGGTTTAATATTTAATTCTTTTGCTTTATCTGCAGACATTAAAACCAACGCTGCACCACCATCATTAATTGTAGAGGCATTTGCAGCAGTAACAGTTCCGTCTTTTGTAAACGCAGCTCTTAAGGTTGGAATTTTATCCATCCTTACGTTGCTGTATTCTTCATCCTCAGAAAAAATAATTGGTTCTCCTCGTCTTTGAGGAATTTCAACAGGTACAATTTCATCAGCATATTTTCCATCACTCCAAGCTTTAGCAGAACGGTTGTAAGATTGTATAGCAAATGCATCTTGATCTTCTCTAGAGAAATTATATTCAGTAGCACAAGTATCTGCACAAACACCCATTGCAACATTGTTATAAGCATCTACTAAACCATCTTTTTGAAGTCCATCTTCCATGGTTATAGCTCCAAATTTAGATCCTTTTCTTGCATGTTGATAGTGCGGAATAGCACTCATGTTTTCCATACCACCTGCAACAATAATATCTGCATCACCTAAAGCAATAGTTTGAGCTGCTAGCATTATAGCTTTCATTCCAGAAGCACATACTTTATTTACGGTAGTACATGGTACAGTATTAGGTATTCCTGCAAATATAGCTGCTTGTCTTGCCGGTGCTTGACCAAGACCTGCGGAAACAACATTTCCCATAAAAACTTCTTCAACTAAATTTGGGTCTAAATTTATTTTTCCTAAGGCTCCTTTTATAGCGATTGCGCCTAATTTAGGAGCAGGAGTGGTAGATAAACTTCCCATAAAACTCCCTATTGGTGTTCTAGCTACAGATACAATTACGACTTCTTTCATAAATAATAGTGTTTACTTTGAATAAGATTTGTTGTGCTAAATTAACTATTTTTAATCAATTTAAGTTTTATTATTCAACTTGAATTTTTGAGCGTGACATTTTTATGGTAAGTTTGTAGTAAGAAGATAAATTCTATGAGTAATATAGTTAATAAACTGTACCAAAACAATGCCATTATTTATAAGGTAATTTTGTTTTTAGTAGCCACTGTTGCAATTGTTTATTTGTTTCCAAAAGGTGGGCAATTTAAATACGATTTTAATAATGGGCAACTTTGGAAATATGATAATTTATATGCACCTTTTGATTTTTCTATTCAAAAAACGGCAGATGAAATAGCTGTAGAAAAAAAAGAAATTGCAGAGAACTCTAAAGTCTATTTTTTACATGATTTTGATGTAGAAAATAATGTGAAATCTAATTATAAAAGAAGAATTTCGTTATTAAAACAATCAGATTCTTTAAATTCAGATCAATTATTAAACATCTCTAAAATTGGTCAAAAAGTTATAGATAATATTTATAAGCGAGGTTTTTTAGAAGTAGTAAGTCAAGAAAGGGTTTCAAATAAAAATGAAATAGTTGCGCTTAGAAAAGGCAATGAAGTAGAGGATATCTTGTTTAAAAACCTTTTAACATCTAAAGAAGTTTTAGAAATAATTAGAAGTAATTTAGAAGAGGAAAGGTCTTTTTATGGTAAAAAAATATTATTAGATTTATTATCTGAAATTATAAAACCCAACATCTATTTTGATACTATTTATACAGATAAAGTAATTGAAAATGCTATAAAAAGTATTTCTTATACGAAAGGAATAGTAGAGGCAGGTAAATTAATTATTTTAAAAGGAGATATTGTAGAGGGAAAAAAACTAGCTGTCTTAAATTCTTTAAAAAGTGAATCTGAGTCTCAGGTTTGGACCGACTCAAATTATAATTGGATTATTTTAGGATATACAATTTTAGTTTCTCTAGCTTTATTGATGCTTTTATTATTCTTAAAAAAATATAGAGTAGAAATATTCGACAATAATAACCAGGTTACCTTTATTTTTTTCAATGTTTTTTTAATGATATTTATACAAACATTGGTTATAAAATACAATGCAGATTATTTATATATTGTTCCTTTAAGTATACTACCTATAGTTTTAAAAGCTTTTTTTGATGCCCGTTTAGGTTTGTTTACACATGTTTTAACAGTGCTGCTTTTAGGGTATATTGTGCCTAATAGTTTTGAGTTTATATACTTACATATTATTGCCGGTATGGTTACAATACTTACCGTTTCTGAGCTCTATAAAAGAGGTAATTTGTTTATATCTGTAGCGCAAATTACACTTATTTATATGTTAACTTATTTTGCTTTTTCAATTATTAAAGAAGGTAATGCTTCTCAAATAAACTGGAATTACTTTATGCTTTTTGCAGCCAATGGTTTGCTGTCTTTTTTATCTATAATTATTATTTATATGTATGAAAAAGTTTTTGGTCTGGTGTCTGACATTACTTTATTGGAGCTTTCTAATACAAATGCGAAGCTTTTAAGAGAGTTAAATGAAAAAGCACCTGGTACGTTTCAGCATTCTATGCAAGTGGCTAATTTGGCAGAAGCGGCAGCGAATGAAATAGGAGCGAATTCTATGTTGGTTAGAACTGGTGCTTTGTATCATGATATTGGTAAAATATTAAATCCAATGTATTTTACAGAAAATCAATCTACAGGGGTTAATCCTCACAATGACTTGTCTGCAAGAGATAGTTCTAAAATAATTACAGATCATGTTATTAAAGGAGTGGAGCTTGCTAAAAAATATAAGTTACCAGATAGAATTATAGATTTTATAAGAACACATCACGGAACAAGTTCTACTTATTATTTTTATAAAAAGGAACAAGAGCTTAATCCTGACACAAAAGTAGATATAAAGAAGTTTCAGTACCAAGGACCTATTCCTTTTTCTAAAGAAACAGCAATTTTAATGATGTGTGATGCATCGGAAGCTGCGTCTAAAAGTTTAACAAAACCTACAGCTTTATCTATTAGTAATTTGATAGATAAAATTATTAGCAAGCAAATGGCTGATAATCAGTTTTTAAATTCGAATATTACCTTTAGAGAAATAGAGATTATTAAGAAAGTAATCAAGAAAAAGTTGATGAATATCTATCATTTAAGAGTAGAATATCCTGAGTAAAAAAAAATAATTTAAAAAAATGTAAAAAAGTCTTGTGAGATCCTTTTTCTAGTTGTAAATTTGCACTCGCAATTCTAGGTCATGCTTTTTGTATGACGTCCGAAAGGAGAGATGGCAGAGTGGTAATGCAGCAGATTGCTAATCTGTCGACCTTAGGGTCGCCAGGGTTCGAGTCCCTGTCTCTCCGCAAATAATTGCCTCGGGGTGTAGCGTAGCCCGGTCATCGCGCCTCGTTTGGGACGAGGAGGTCGCAGGTTCGAATCCTGCCACCCCGACACAGTTGGTCGTAACAACTTAAAAATTACGGGCTCTTAGCTCAGCTGGATAGAGCACCTCCCTTCTAAGGAGGCGGTCGCAGGTTCGAATCCTGCAGGGCTCACTTAAACCTTACTAGAAATAGTAAGGTTTTTTGTTTTATATAGGTTTTCAATATTACTTCCCAATTAATTAAATTTCAGTCTCGTCTTATTTTAATAGTTTTTTTATAACGGGTAACATATTGCTCAAATAGCGTGTATTTGTGTAATATACTACAAGTTATGTCTAAAAATAATTCAATATTACTACCTAAGCTTGATCGTTTGTAGGAGCAAATGGGAGAGCAAATAAAATTAGCACGTCTAAGGGATCAACACAAAAAGTTGTGGAGTAAAATAAAAAGGAAGAACTTTGACTTTTAAATTACTTCTATTTTGGATACTTCAATTGAGCTTATTAAATTATTACTACCAGAAATACTTGTTAACTATTTTAAACTTACCAAACACGAAGTTAAAAATGAAGAACTCCATTTCTATTTCACTGAGTTAAACACAATTCCTGAAGAATTTAAAACACTTAAATTAAGCTCTAAAGGATTTTTTCCAGAAGCCACTATTCAAGATTTTCCTATTCGAGGTAAAAACGTTTTTCTACATGTTATTAGAAGGCGTTGGATTGATGATAATTCTAAAAAATTAGTGATAAGAGATTGGCAGTTAGTAGCAAAAGGCACTAGAATTACTAGTGAATTTGCTGCTTTTTTAAAACAAATCAGTCTGTAATAATGCTACAAGTACATCTGTTGTAGCAACCTTTTACGGAGTAAGCCCTAGAAACTTACAGAGACAATACAAAGATTATTTAAGTGATTTTAAGCAATGGAACCAAAAACCACATGCTGAACAATGGTTGCTTTTTCCTGAAAATACTGGAAGCTATCTTTCCATAGATGAAACAGCATTTTCTAATGGAGATTTATATACTATCGTGACTAATAAAAATGCGAATGGAAAAAAAGGTGCTTTACTGGCCATGATTAAAGGCACTAAAGCAGAAGATGTTATTAGAATCCTTAATAAAATCTCTTTAAAACAACGAAAAAAAGTAAAAGAAGTAACCTTAGACATGGCAGCAAACATGGGGTTAATCGTTAAAAAATCATTTCCAAAAGCAGTACTAGTTATAGATCGATTTCATGTGCAAAAATTAGCTTTAGATGCTTTGCAAGAAATTAGAATTAAACATCGTTGGGAAGCAATAGATAAAGATAACGACGCCATAGAAAATGCTAGAAACAACTCCTTAAAATATGTTCCTAAACTACTACCAAATGGAGATACTCTAAAACAATTATTAGCTAGAAGTAGATACCTATTGTATAAATCTAGTAACAAATGGACTAACTCCCAACAAGAAAGAGCTGAAATACTTTTTAAAACTTATCCAGATATAGAAAAGGCATACAATTTATGTCAAAACTTATCCTGGATTTACAATCAAACAAAAGATAAAACCGTTGCCTTAACTAGACTTGCTAAATGGGATGAAAATGTAAGACAAGCGAAGTTTAAAAGCTTTAATACCATTGCTAGAACAATGTCTATACATTATCAGAATATACTCAACTATTTTGACAATAGAAGTACAAATGCTTCTGCAGAATCGTTTAATGCTAAAATAAAAGCATTTAGAGCACAATTTAGAGGTGTTAGAAACATCAAATTTTTCCTTTTTAGACTCTCAAATATTTATGCCTAATTTCTAAATCCCACAACTTTTGGACTTGATCCCGTCTAAGACGAAAGCTAAGTGCAGATCAAGTTGCAGAACGAGCAGAGACGAGTAGAAGAACATTGTATTCTGTAGAGAAGGGAAAAAGTTCTGTTAGTATTGGTACGTACATTAAAGTTTTAAATGTACTTAGTTTAGAGAAAGACTTTTTAAATTTAGCAAAAGATGACGTTCTAGGTCGAAAGCTTCAAGATATTGGGTTAACTGCTAAAGAGCGTGCTCCAAAAAGAAACTAAAAATGAAAAGAACTCTATATGTTTATGCAGATTGGGTAGAATTAGGTTCGCCTATATTAATAGGGGAATTATATTCAGATACTTTAAGGGGGAAAGAAATATTTTCTTTCTCTTATCATAAAGATTGGTTGCAATCTGATTACGCATATCATTTGGATCCTGATTTGGGTTTATTTGAAGGGATACAATATTTGAATGATGAAAAGTCGAATTTTGGGTTGTTTTTAGATTCTTCTCTAGATCGTTGGGGTAGAGTGCTAATGAAAAGAAGAGAAGCTGCACTTGCCAGAAAAAAAGAGCGGAAAACTGAGAAATTATTCGAAACAGATTTTTTATTAGGCGTTTTTGATGGACATAAAATGGGAGCATTGCGTTTTAAATTGGATAAAGAAGGATCTTTTTTGAATGATAATAAAGCATTAGCAAGTCCGCCGTGGACTTCAATTAGAGAATTAGAGCAAATAAGTTTGCGTTTGGAAGATGATGATAGTTTAGATGATCCGGATTATTTAAAATGGTTGCAAATGTTGGTTTCTTCTGGTTCTTCTTTAGGAGGAGTAAGACCAAAGACAGGTTTAGGAGGAGCAAGACCAAAGACAGGTGTTTTAGATAAAGAAAGTAATTTATGGATTGCGAAGTTCCCGAGTAAAAATGATGGTGATGATATTGGTGCCTGGGAAATGGTTACTTATGAACTAGCTATTCAATCGGGAATTGTAATGGCAGCATCTAAAGCCGAAAAATTTAGCAGTAATAAACACACGTTTTTAACGAAGCGTTTTGATAGAGCAGCTGATAGGAAAAGAATTCACTTCGCTTCGGCAATGACATTATTGGGCTACACAGATGGCACAGATGCATCCTCAGGAGCTAGTTATCTAGAGTTGGTGGATTTTATATCTAAGTACGGTGCGCGTCCAGAAAATGATCTGAAACAATTATGGCGAAGAATTGTTTTTAGTATTTGTGTTTCTAACACTGATGACCATCTAAGAAACCATGGTTTTTTATTGACAGAAAAGGGTTGGGTGCTATCACCTGCTTATGATATAAATCCTGTTGAAACAGGGATGGGATTAAAATTAAATATTTCTGAAGATGATAATGCTTTGGATCTAGACTTAGTGCTGTCGGTTGCTCCTTATTTTTAGAATAAAAAAGGCCGAGGGAAAAAATATAATTGATGAAATTAAAAGTATTGTTTCTCAATGGAAATTGTATGCTAATAAATATGGAATTTCACGTTTGGAACAAGAAAATAAATCACAAGCTTTTATGTAATTATACCAAATGAATTTAATCAGTCATTTTGATGTTCATTTGGTATTAGATGTGTTTTTACCAACTTTACCAAGTAAAACAAGCAAATATTTAAGATTAATAGAATACATAGATGCTGAATCTAGTTCAACACAGGCTTAGTGATAATTTTTCGTAGTTGAAAGTGGTAAGGTTATTCCAAATCTCTTTCCGCTAAAAGCTTGTCTATTTTTGCTGATAACACATCTACTTTATGTTCTAGAGTATCATTATTATCACTAACCATAGCATCTACAAAAATGGAGTTTACCAAAGACAGCCCAAAAATACCACCAGTTATTACAATAAATATAAAATAGAGATACGTAAAAAATGAAAGTACTGGCGAGAGGTTTTGTGCTAATACTTCCGGAATCTCAAACCACCCCTCTACAGTAAATATTTTAAAGATAGAGTACAAAGCCGTTAACGGATTGCCAAAGTATTCGGTAGAAACGCCTTTAAATAAATAAAAGGTAAAAATACCGATGATAAAAATGTAAATCATAAAACCAAGCAAAACGATTACAGATGATTTTAATGCTCTGCTAATTCCTTTTATAAGGTGTTCTATATTGGGTATAAATTTTAAGAATCTAAAAGACTTAAATAAACGCATCACCCTAAAGACAAGCAAGAAACTAATACTTGTAATTTCTAGGTTGCTTAGGTAGGCTATTAAGGTAGGAAAAGACAAAATAACTAAAACAAAATCGAACTTGTTCCAATGGAAGCTAAAGTATTTTTTAGCGCCATATTCTTTTAGTTTTATGCTTATTTCTATAACAAACAAAATGGTAATGGCATTGTCTATTAGCTCGAAAGCAAATTTTTGGTTGGGCAATAACTGAAAGCCGCTCATAAAAATAGTAAACGCATTTACTAAGATTAAGAGCAGTATAAACTTTTCATTTAAGAAGAGCTTCTTTATTTCTTGTATCATCATACTAACTATTGGCAATAATTAAGATTTATATCTATTTAATAATTTAAAGTCGTAAAAAAATCATTTAGCCTTATGAGATTTCTCACTATGTTCGAAATGACAAAATAGGGTTGCTAATTGTCACTTCGACGGAAGGAGAAGTCGCATAACAGTGATAGCGTAACATGCTTTATAAGATTTCTCTCTACGTTCTAAATGACAAATTCGTAACTTATTACTATTTTCTTTGGTATTCATAAATCTTAAGAGTTTTCTACAATCTGTATTTCATCGGCTGTTAAGCCATACAACTCATACACCATAACATCTATTGCTGCGTCTGTTTGGTCTATTTGTGTTTTTAGAGCGACTGCTTTTTGTTGTTCTTGTAAAAAATAATCTTCCCATTCTGCTTCTTCACTTAAGCTTAATTTTATTTTCTTCTTTTTTAGTTCTTTTACAAAATCGGCAAAAGTGAGCAAATACCAACTGTCTAATTTTTTGGGTAGTTTTTCTAAACCTTCAAATTTTCTTTGTAGGGTTCTTTGGAATTTGGTAATCTTCTCAGATAAAGTAATATTGTCTTCTAATTGAAAAATTACTTTTTTTGTAACTTTTTCTGAAATTAAATTAAGATTTTTTGATATAGGGATTGTATCAATTTTATCTCTTCTAAAATCATAATAGCCACCTTGTAAAGTGGTGCAAATGTTTTTTAGATAATAGAAAATCAATTTAGAATTTAATAAACCTAAAAGAGGTTTACTGTCACTTTTAATGTAAAAGTTATTGTCAGATAAATAATAGCTATTAAAGTCTAGTTGAAAATTACAGTTGTTATTAGTTCTTGGGTAAATAATTTTTATATCTTCAAAATCTTTATAGTATGCGATATTATCTTGAACTTCAAACCATTTATACGGTCCAGCTTTTCTACCTTTACTTTCTCCATTATTTCTAGGTTTTAAATCCTCATAATATTCATTTAAATAATTTTTAATAACAGGGTAATTTTCAATATCAACTCCGCGTCTTGTAAATAATATAAAATCATTTGAGGCATTTGTGTTATATCTTTTTATAGCACTTCCTAAGAGTATTGGCTTAATCAGTTCTTCATTTGCGCCATCTTTTAATAAAGAATCTCTTAGCTCCTTTTTGAAAATAAAAACATCGTTTTTGCCTGTTAAAACACCTCTATTTATTTTGCGATCAACCAGTTTTGATAATTTAATTGAGTTACTTTTTATTTTTTCTAATAAATTAAAGTCATTCAGAGTAATGAAATTCCACATATCGTCATTTAAAGAGCTATATGATACTTTATGTTTTTTTATTTCTAATAAACTTATAGGGTCGTTTGTTTTTATCCTTTTATTGATTTCAGAATAATATAAAAAATTATTACTGTAATCTTTCTTTTTATTTAAAACATATATTATAGGATATGTTGTAGCATCAGCAAAAACAGGATAATCATCAAAATCTAATAACAATTCTAAATTAGCATCTTCTTTCATCACTTTTCTTATGTTTTTACCATAAGTTGCTTTTAGAAATTTATTAGGAAGAATGAATGAAAACAATCCATTTACATTTATTAAGTTTATTCCTTTTTCAATAAAATAGGTGTATAAATCAGCTACACTATTGTAACATTTATAGTTTTTCTCTAAATAAGGTTTTATTTCTTTAAACAACTCTTGTCTCACATAAGGCGGATTCCCAATAATCACATCAAAACCACCTTTTTCAAATATTTTAGGAAACTCAGTTTCCCAATTAAAGGCTTTTTCACCAGCAACTTCTGGGTCGTTAATTAAACTATTTCCACATTTAATATTGCTGTTTAAATCATTTAACTTTCTGTTAGGTTGTGCAGTTCTTAACCATAAAGACAATTTGGCTATTTCTACAGATTCATTGTTTAAATCTACGCCAAACAAGTTGTTTTCTAAGATGCTTTTTTCTACATCACTCAAAATCATGGCATCGCCAAATAATTTGGCTTGTAATTCGTCTATATACCCATGCTCATTAATTAAAAAATCTAACGCTTGGTTTAAAAAAGCACCAGAACCACAAGCAGGGTCGCAAATGGTAATTTGTAACAACCAATTTCTGTACTCGGTTAATTTATCAATTAAACCTTTAATGGTTTTCTTTTGTCTTTTTTTGTCTTTGGTGTAGTCATCTTCAATAATTTCTAATGCCAACTTTTTTTCATCACAAAGTTTACCTACCGTATTGTCTACGATGTATTTGGTAATGTATTTAGGCGTGTAAAAAACACCATCTTTTTTTCTTTTGGTTTTAGACTTGTCTATTTCTTGTCCCTCTAATGCTGCTTTAACTTCATCTAATTCATTTAAAGAGTTTTCAAAAATGTGTCCTAAAATATTTACATCAACTTCACTGTCAAAATCATATTCAGACAATTTTAAAGTGTGTTTGTAAAGTAAATCATCATCAATAACAACTGTGTCTAAAATTTCATTAGGTTTAAACAAACCACCATTATAGGCAAAGACATCAAATTGCTTTCCTTTAAAACCTGTGTTTAAGTAGCCAAAGTATTTTTTAAATCGATCAAAAAGTGGGGTGTAGGCATCTAATTCTTGTAGTTTGTTCCATTGGTTTAAAATAAGCCTTACAGAGTTTGGCGGTAGTAATTGCCTGTCTTCTGCAAAAAATAAAAATAGAAACCGATCTAATAATGTTTGCGATTCTTTAAAAAGCGTTAAACTGTCATATTGTGGATTTAACTCCACTAAATTTTTGTGTAATTCTCTTTTAAATAAGCTGTAATCTTTATAGAGTTCTTTGGTAATTTTATCTTCTTGACTAACAGATTCTTTTTTAATAAGGTTAGCAGTATCTTTTTGTATGTTTTGGTAAGCCAAACACAAGTATAAGATTTCAAAATCTTTTTCTGATAAAGTAAACAGATTAAACTCTATATGCTCTATGGCATTGTCTATGTAAAAACGTAGTTTTTCGAAATTAGACGTAATAACATACCTACATTCTGGTTGGTTATTTTTATAGCCAAAAGCTTGTGCTTCTACTTTACTTAAATCTGTAGTTTTTGTGCCTTTTAATTCTATTACTGCCTTTACAACATCATTTACAATAATGGCGCCATCTGCTTTTTTGCTATCTTTTACATTTTTGTATTCTGTAGTAATATTAAAATTAGGAGTCGGGTTTTTTGTATAACCTAAAATAGTAACAAATAGGTCTATAATAAAACCACCTTGGTATTGCTCTTCTTTACTATTTCTAATATTTTCTTGAATACTAGAATTCTGAAAATGGTTTTTAAAGAGCTGCCATTTGGCTGCAATTTCTTCTTTATTCTGATTTTTTAAATACTTAGTAATTACGGTATTCTGAAATAATGGCATAGCTTTTTTTTGAAGAGTATAAATTTAGTTATAATAATTGTTTTTTTAAGATGAAAAGTTAGTTGTTTAAAGGCAGAGGTAAAACTATTGAATATCCGTTTTTTAATCCCCAGCAAAAAAACCTGTCAATATCTACGTAATTAGCGGGTAATAATATACAAGGTAGCGTTACCTCGCAGATTTTATAGATTTACGTAAAGTGAAAATAAAAGTAGGTTGTAACATTTTTCAATCGCAAAAAAAAAAGCTCATTTCAGATAACATTCAGAGTATTATTGCTATTCAATTATCTAATATAGAAACACAATTAAAACTCAAAATGTCTTACTTAGCGTGTCTAATTATATTCAATAGCAGTTCCATAGCTAAGTTAAGCTAATTAAAAAGTAGGTGTAAAATCTACCTACTTCTATAAATTTAATCCATCATTTTTATGTTCATTTGGTATTTATACCAAATGAATTTTAAAATGATTGATGATAAATTTAAATTATTTTTTCTTAATAAGAGATATAAAATGGAATCATAGCCATAGCTACGATTCTATTTTATATTGAATTAGTAAGGAAAAAGAAATGAATTTAATCCATCATTTTGATGTTTATTTGGTATTACATAATTAAGGCCCTTTTTTCATCAAAAAGAATCCCCTAAAAGTATATATTCGCACTCCCTTTTTTTAATCTATTAACGCCAATTCTTAACACATACATGAGCAACGTAAAAAACTGGTTAAATTATTATAAAAACAGTTTAACAGACAGTGAAAACTTAGCGGTAGACATCTCTAGAATTAAAAATTTATTTCATCAAAATTATTGCGATTTAAGCAAAGCAACCATTAGTGCTAAAAATGCTGAAGAGATGCTTGATGTAGAAGAGAAGAGAATTAATAGGTTAAAAGGAGTTACTAAAAAAGAGAGCGATAATTGGCATAAGGTATTTGATGCCGAGGTAATTATAGCACCTTTTCAGTTAGATTTTCAATCTGATGATCCTAATTTTAAACAAAAAACAATTCATCCCTTTTGGATCACGGCAAGAGTAAACCGTTTAGGCCAATTATCTGCACCAAGAGAAATATTTCCATTAATAGTTCGTAATTATTTAGCGCCTGTTGCAGAAGTTGGTAACGATTTTATTTTTTCATCCATAGAAACAATCGCAGAAGCTAGAGATTTAGAAGAACCAGAAGTAGAGGAGGAGGAAGAATTAGATTGGGCTTCTTATTGGGAATATATTAGTTTAGTTTTTTCAGAAATTACGGGTATTGGTATAGAAGATTATAGGGCAGAAGGATATAAAACCAATAACAAAGTCACTTATTTTGCACGAAGTTCTAAAATATCAGCAGCAAAAAGTATTCTGTTTCTGTATGAGAATTTAATAAATGAAACAGAAGAACTTC
Source organism: Polaribacter sp. NJDZ03 (assembly GCF_019263805.1). Taxonomy (NCBI): domain Bacteria; kingdom Pseudomonadati; phylum Bacteroidota; class Flavobacteriia; order Flavobacteriales; family Flavobacteriaceae; genus Polaribacter; species Polaribacter sp. NJDZ03. The sequence continues at coordinate 1,411,549 of NZ_CP079195.1, read as the reverse complement.
CCTTAATTTCAAAAATAATAAACCCAAGAAATAGAGAGCGAAGAGATCCTATTACCGATAAAGGCTTTTTAGATTACAACCATTTACATTTAGGGCAAATGTCTAACGAATTTCCACTTTCTATAAGTCAACGTAAAACCTTGTTATCTTATTTAACCGCAGAAGAAAATGGAATTACTGCTGTAAACGGACCTCCAGGAACCGGAAAAACCACTTTATTGCAAAGTTTGGTGGCTACAGAAGTGGTGCGGGCTGCAATTAATGGAGAAGAAGCTCCGGTAATTTTGGCATGTTCCACAAATAACCAGGCGGTAACCAACATTATAGATAGTTTTATAAACTCTAAAAGTACCATGGGTAATTTAGCAGAACGCTGGATTCCTGGTTTTAATGGCTATGCCACGTATTTACCATCGAGCTCTAAAAGTGAAAAATCTTTAAAAGATATCAATTACTTAAAAGGGAATATGTTTGGTAATGAAGGTACTTTGTGCGATTTAGAAAACGAAAATTACCTGCATGATGCCAAGAATTTCTTTTATAGTAGATATCTAGATTATTTTGGTTTCGGCGCAAACTCATTAGAAGATATCTGTAATCATCTACAAGAAGAAATTTCTGTGATAGAAGATAATTTAATGGAGGGCGTACAAATTTCTCAAAATTATTTATCCTCCATAGAAAAGGTAAATAACTTATTGCTCGATAAAGAAAACCACATTAAAAAAAATGTAATTAAAATATCAAAATTACAAGAGTGGCGAGATATCATCGTCAAGATAAAAGCACTCGCTAAAGAGGGTAATTTCATTAACGAAATAAAACGCTATTTTAAAGCAGATTCAGAAGAAAACACGAACAACCCAGAACATCTTTTTATTGTAAATAAAGAAACGCTTGCAGATGATAAAACAGCACTAACCTTTATAAAAAAATGTATTGCAGATCTTAATTTAGCTTTGTCATCAAACTTAAAGTTAAAAAACTGGAAACACTTAAATGAAATTACAGGCTATCCTTTTATTTCAGAAGAACAAATGTGGGAGTTCGAATATGAAAAAATGGAATCTAAAGATAAAACACATCGTTTTTTTTATGATGAAATAGATTTAAGCCTGCGTCACAAAGCCTTTTTATTAGCAACCCATTATTGGGAGGCAAGGTGGATTTTAGAAACAGAAGATGTCTTAGAAAATGAAACCGAAAAAGGAACCGGAGAAAAAACCGTCATTGCAAAATGGAAACGAAGAGCAATGCTTACACCATGTTTTGTGGCAACCTTATATACAGCACCAACACATTTTTTATTCAGCCAGTTTCAAGGAGAGAATGAAAACGGGAAACCAATTTTCGAGTACCTTCCTTTATTTAACTTTCTAGATTTATTAATTATAGATGAAGCAGGTCAAGTAACACCAGAGGTTAGTATTCCTATTTTTTCATTAGCACAAAAAGCTATAGTGGTGGGAGATTTAAAACAGATAGAACCAATTTGGTCTATTCCACCAAAAATAGATTATGGTAATTTAACCAACCAAAATATTGTAACAGACCACTCTCAAAAAGAATATCTAAATAATATAGGGTTTTTAGCATCTAGTGGAAGTATCATGAAAATGGCTCAAAATGCCTGCGAATACGAAACCCCTTTAGTGAGTAAAAAAGAAAACGGATTGTTGCTATTAGAGCATAGAAGATGTAATGATGAAATTATTGGTTTTTGTAATGAACTAGCTTATGATGGTATCTTAAAACCGATGAAAGGTAAAGCGCATAAAGATCAAATATTTGCGTCTATGATGGCATATCATGTAGAAGGAGTTAGTGAACGTAAATTTAACAGCCGTCATAATATGAATGAGGTAAAAGCCATCATTTTATGGATAAATAGACATAAAGAAGACATTCAAAAGGCTTATAATGTAGTTAATATAGAAAGTGTTTTAGGTATTATTACACCATTTGCAAGTCAGAAAACAGAACTGTCCAAAGCTTTAGTTCAATCTGGGTTTAAAGTAAATGATATAAAATTAGGTACCGTGCATGCACTTCAGGGTGCAGAGCGAAATATTGTATTATTTAGTTCTGTATATAGTAATCAAGATGAAGGTGTACTGTTTTTCGATAGAGATAACAAACCAAACATGTTAAATGTGGCAGTTTCAAGAGCCAGAGATAGCTTTATTCTATTTGGAGACACTAGAATTTTTGATGAAACCAAAAACACACCTTCCGGAATTTTAAAAAAGCATTTAAATATGTTTGAAATGCCTACTTAAAAATCAGTACTCAATTTTATAGACTAAATAAGTAGGGGCTATATGTCTATTTTTTAATAGATTCACCAAGTAATACCCAATAGAGAATAATTCAAAATATTTTTTTCTTTTGGGTGTTTCCTTTTTTTTCGTCTATACCATATAAGTATCGTTTTTATTTAATGACCAACATCAATTTAAAGAACGTCTTAGATAAAAAAGGTCGGGCTTTCCACTATATCTTTTTGTATGCTTATTTCAGCTATCGCATCAATAATCATATAAAAAGGATGCCGTTTCAATCCCTAACACTGCTAACTTGCAGATTGAAGTTCTCTTTTCAGATTTCTTTCCTATATAAACACTAGCTTAATACTTAAGAAAAAATATACCTTCTTTCCTTAATATTTAAGACAACATTATTGTTCAGCCCTCACAGGTTTTTAAAACCTGTGAGGGCTTAGAGTTCTAATGATTAAAAAATAAGCTATTTATTTTTTGAACCTATTATACTGTTCCCCTTCAAACTAATACACCTTGCTTCATATAATACATCCCAACCTATGTTTCTATGCGTTAAAAAAACTTGCTTAATCCTTTTTTTACCATTTGTAAAGTACCCAATTGGTCAAATTCATACCATTTTATAAATATGCACCTATATATAAGAGCTTATAATATTCCGGTTTTAAATAATTACTATGGAGAAATTCTCATTTCAAATACCTATAGAGTTGTCAGTCCAAGTACTTTTTTACTGAAAGTATCATATAATGAACAAGTTTAGCACCTAAAAAAGTGGTTACTTCAAGTAGTAAAACACATTTTAACCACACTATTTCTAAGAATCATCCAGGTTTCTTCAAATACCAAAGAACAAAAAGGCTTAAATAGAACCTCGAGACACCTTATGTTTTCTATATCCCTATGTGTTAAAAACAAGCATCCACCACCAAAACCACGCCAATCCCCAAACCCAAAAAAATAACCTCAAAAAAACCTCCCTCATAAACTACTAAAAACAAGCTTATTAAAACCCATTGTAAAATTAAATGAAAATAAAGCTAAAAAAATAGTTGTCAGGTTAAAAATGAGTTGTAAGTTTGCACCCGCTAACAGGATTATCACACAGTTAGCAACGTTCATTGAAGAGTTGTAATTAGATTGAGTATTAGTTGTTTATCTAAATAAAATATCAAAATTTTATTAAAAATAAATTTTAATATTCATTAGGTTTCTAATTAAAAATAGTTGTATGTTTGCAGTCCGAAATTTTCGGCAAAAACGTTCAGAGATTTTTAGTTTTACAGCAAACAAAAAGAAATAAAAAAAAGTTTAATTTTTTATTGTCAGATTAGAAATAGTTTGTATGTTTGCAGCCGCTAAGAATTACAGCGAAAACGATCAAAGAAAATTTGGAATGACTATTAAAAAAGTCAGTTAGTTCGAGTCTAACATTTCTACAAAGTTTTAACCGATTAACAACTTTAAGTTGTTAATTAAGATTGAAACAAAGTTCATTGAAAATATTGAAATTGACAGCGTAATTAAAGAGTAGAATAACCATGTTTAGATTTATTTAAACAAATTCTTTTGAAACTTATTCATTAAAATATTTAAAATATACAATGAAGAGTTTGATCCTGGCTCAGGATGAACGCTAGCGGCAGGCTTAACACATGCAAGTCGAGGGGTAACATTGTGCTTGCACAGATGACGACCGGCGCACGGGTGCGTAACGCGTATAGAACCTACCTTTTACTGGAGAATAGCCTTTAGAAATGAAGATTAATGCTCCATAGTATTGAGACTTGGCATCAAGTTTTAATTAAAGATTTATTGGTAAAAGATGGCTATGCGTCCTATTAGTTAGATGGTAAGGTAACGGCTTACCATGACTTTGATAGGTAGGGGTCCTGAGAGGGAGATCCCCCACACTGGTACTGAGACACGGACCAGACTCCTACGGGAGGCAGCAGTGAGGAATATTGGGCAATGGAGGCAACTCTGACCCAGCCATGCCGCGTGAAGGATGACTGCCCTATGGGTTGTAAACTTCTTTTATACAGGAAGAAACACTGGTATGTATACCAGCTTGACGGTACTGTAAGAATAAGGACCGGCTAACTCCGTGCCAGCAGCCGCGGTAATACGGAGGGTCCGAGCGTTATCCGGAATCATTGGGTTTAAAGGGTCCGCAGGCGGTCAATTAAGTCAGAGGTGAAATCCCATAGCTCAACTATGGAACTGCCTTTGATACTGGTTGACTTGAGTCATATGGAAGTAGATAGAATGTGTAGTGTAGCGGTGAAATGCATAGATATTACACAGAATACCGATTGCGAAGGCAGTCTACTACGTATGTACTGACGCTGAGGGACGAAAGCGTGGGGAGCGAACAGGATTAGATACCCTGGTAGTCCACGCCGTAAACGATGGATACTAGTTGTTGGGTGTATGCTCAGTGACTAAGCGAAAGTGATAAGTATCCCACCTGGGGAGTACGGTCGCAAGACTGAAACTCAAAGGAATTGACGGGGGCCCGCACAAGCGGTGGAGCATGTGGTTTAATTCGATGATACGCGAGGAACCTTACCAGGGCTTAAATGTAGTCTGACAGCTTTAGAGATAGAGTTTTCTTCGGACAGATTACAAGGTGCTGCATGGTTGTCGTCAGCTCGTGCCGTGAGGTGTCAGGTTAAGTCCTATAACGAGCGCAACCCCTGTCGTTAGTTGCCAGCATGTTATGATGGGGACTCTAACGAGACTGCCTACGCAAGTAGTGAGGAAGGTGGGGATGACGTCAAATCATCACGGCCCTTACGTCCTGGGCCACACACGTGCTACAATGGTATGGACAATGAGCAGCCATCTGGCAACAGAGAGCGAATCTATAAACCATATCACAGTTCGGATCGGAGTCTGCAACTCGACTCCGTGAAGCTGGAATCGCTAGTAATCGGATATCAGCCATGATCCGGTGAATACGTTCCCGGGCCTTGTACACACCGCCCGTCAAGCCATGGAAGCTGGGAGTGCCTGAAGTCGGTCACCGTGAGGAGCCGCCTAGGGTAAAACTGGTAACTAGGGCTAAGTCGTAACAAGGTAGCCGTACCGGAAGGTGCGGCTGGAACACCTCCTTTCTAGAGAAAGATGGTGAGTTACAAAAAAAGGTCATTTTTACTCTTTGCTGTTAATTTTAAAATAAAAAGTATTTAAGCTATTATAGTCTCGTAGCTCAGCTGGTTAGAGCGCTACACTGATAATGTAGAGGTCGGCAGTTCGAGTCTGCCCGGGACTACAAAAAAGCAAAAATACTAAGGAAATTCTGGAAGTAAGAGGATTCTACATTCATAATTTAGAATTTATTCTGAATTTCATAATGGGGGATTAGCTCAGCTGGCTAGAGCGCTTGCCTTGCACGCAAGAGGTCATCGGTTCGACTCCGATATTCTCCACAACGGCTTAATGTTGTTGCTGATTTAATTATCAGTGGCGATTCGCCTCAAGTTCATTGACATATTGGTAAAATGATATCGTAAGAATCAAATAGATAGAGAACGATTAGAGTAATATCTAATTAAATAATTTTTTTATAAAAATATAAAAGAGTTCATTATAGTGTGGCAACACACTGTAGCAAAAAGTACAATAAGTTAAGTAAGGGCGTATGGCGGATGCCTAGGCTCTCAGAGACGACGAAGGACGTGATAAGCTGCGATAAGCTACGGGGAGGGGCACATACCTTTTAATCCGTAGATTTCCGAATGGGGCAACCCGGCATGTTGAAGACATGTCACCTAGCAATAGGAGTAAACCCGGTGAACTGAAACATCTAAGTAACCGGAGGAAGAGAAAACAATAGTGATTCCGTTAGTAGTGGCGAGCGAACGCGGATTAGCCCAAACCTATTTTGTTACGGCAAAATAGGGGTTGTAGGGCCACGATATTCGAAGATAAGTGAATTAGAATTGTTTGGAAAGACAAACCATAGAGGGTGATAGTCCCGTAAAAGTAAACGAATTTAAGATAGTGGTACCCTGAGTAGTGCGGGACACGAGTAATCCTGTATGAATCCACCGGGACCATCCGGTAAGGCTAAATACTCCTGAGAGACCGATAGTGAACTAGTACCGTGAGGGAAAGGTGAAAAGAACCCTAAGTAAGGGAGTGAAATAGAACCTGAAACCGTACGCCTACAAGCGGTCGGAGCAACTTCGAGTTGTGACGGCGTGCCTTTTGCATAATGAGCCTACGAGTTACTGTTTCTAGCAAGGTTAATTGATTAAGT